>JANXGZ010000160.1 GCA_024958995.1 Methylococcales bacterium
GTTTCTCGTCGGGCGACAGCGTTGAAAGAATCCGATGGCTGCGAGTATGGGGAAAAACGCCATGCCCCGACTGCCGCAGCGACCTGGCATTGTCCCAGGACATGGGTGCAAAGTCCGGCGGAACTCGCGCGGGATACTCCACCTTCAGATTCGGGAAAAGCTCGGATTGAATCCATTGGTAAAGATTTTCCTGGGGGCCGGATTTCAGCGTGTCGCGGAGCCTTCGAACCGCTTTAGTGGCGCCATCCCGGCCCATGTCAAGGCTGAAGCGAGCGCCCGAAGGCAGGCGCAAGTCAGCCTGTTGCAGGGTGCTCTGGTTTACGGCATGGGTGATCTGATCGTCCCAAGGCCAGAGCTTGCTATCCAGAAAGCCGGTGATCACGAAGCAGTTGAGCGCGAAGCCAAACTCATCGAACACGCGCGCGGCGAGCTCGAAATGGTCCGCAAAGCCATCATCTATGGTAAACACCACAGCCTTACTATGGATGCGACCGCCCTCTTCCAGCATGCCCAGCAACTCGTCCATGGTGAGGACCTTGTAGCGGTGCCGGGCAAGATAGTTCAAATGAGAGCGCAAGGTTTCTAACGGTATTCCAGCGGCAGCACTAGCCTTTCCGGAATAGACCCGATGCACCATGAAAACCGGTACCGTCTGAGGAGAGAACAAACGAAAGCACCCGGTTTCCCCAACAACGTTTGCAATCCTTACAACCGTATTTTTCAACATCCTGTCTTAGCTCATTAGTTGCTGGTAGAGCCCCCGATATTCTTTAAGCATAGCCGCCAAACTGAATTTTTCACTGGCCACCAGACGCGCTTTTTCGACCAATGACTGTCGCCTCTTCGGCGCTTTCAAAGCCTGAATCGCATCGACGATTGCCGAGGCGTCTTTCACCGGAATCAGAACACCGGTTTCCTGGTTGTTGATGATTTCCTCAGGTCCGCCACTGCAGGTGGCAATGACAGGAATGCCGGCCATCATGGCCTCGACTGTGGAAATCGAAAATCCCTCCGAAACCGAAGGGAGTAAGAAAATATCGGCCTGCTGCAGAATGTCGGCAACGTCCTCCCGAAAGCCCAACCAATGGATCCTGGGCGGATTCGGAGCTTGTGCAACTTGGTGCAGAAGCTGTCGGAACAGGGCTTCTTTTTGATGGCCGACCACGACGAAATGGGTTTGCGGCTCTTGATCCCGCATTCTCACCGCAGCTTCCACCAAAAATTCATAACCTTTGGCCGGGCGGATATTCCCGATCGAAACCACAACCGTTGCCCCCGGGGCCAAGCCCAGTTCTCTCCGTAAATCGATACGGGCCTTCCCACCGTAGTTGCGCGGATCGACGCCGTTGTAAATCAATTTGAGCTTCGTTGGCGGCAACCTGCTTCGGTCCCCCAACTCTGTTTCCAGGCGCTTGGACACACATACGATTTTGTCGGCGCCGAGGCCGATCAGGAAAAACTTGGCCCCAAGGAACCGCTCCCTGGCCGCCACATCAACGGCTCCGTGAAAGGTAGCGATCATTGGCGTTCGCGACAGGAGTGCCACCAAGGCCCCATACACGTTAGATCCAAGCAGATGTGCGTGAATCAGATTCACCCGTTCCTGGACCAGAAGCCGACGCAAGGCGCAAATGTAACCAAGGTTGAAACTGCCTTTGGAGTCGATCAGGACCGGGGTAATACCAATTGACCGTACCTTGTCCGCAACCCAGCCCTCGCCCCGCAGTACCACAATGTTTCGAAACCGGGTGCGCACCAGTTCGCTCAGTAAGTTGATAAACACCGTCTCGGCCCCACCCGGTCCGGTCGTATCGATCAGATGCAGGATCGTCTTGGATTCGTCAGGATTGGGGCGCTTCACTAGGGCAACTTCCGGACAATAGCAGGACCGAGCAGGTTTGCGGCCCAGACCGGTAGCCGCTTCCAGGCTTCTATGAGTAGCCGGTATCTGGGGTTCTCCGGATTCAGGCCCGGCAATCGCTGCTCGGCGGCCAGAACGTAGTCCCAGTGGAGTGGGATCGGCTGGGCGCCCCACTGTTTCTTGAAATGGTAAGTGCCTGCGTTCTCAGTGCAGCGGCCAAAGTCGAAGACCTTGACCCCCTGTCCAATCGCGAATTCCAGTATTTTCCAGTACATGAACATGTTGATTCCGGTATGGCCAACTCTTCGCAATGCTGATGCCCAGGGAATCTCCAGCCGGTCCCGGTGGCGTGCCAGAAAGGCACAACCGACCGCCTTCCGGTCCAGTTTAACGATCACCAACCAGGTTTGACCCGGCAAGTACTGCATCAAGTCACGAAAGAACTGCCGACCATAGACGGGCGTCCCGAGGTCGCGCATATTCTCGGAAAAAACCCGATAAAAATCATCAAGGTAC
>JANXGZ010000081.1 GCA_024958995.1 Methylococcales bacterium
CAGAGCAATGGTCTCGCCCTCTTTCTCATAGGACAACTGTCCGGAGCGAAGGTTGGTCAGAATCGGGGCGTGGTCGTAAAGAATCCCCAAATCGCCCTCGGAACCGGGAACGTTGACCTGATCGACTTCTTCAGAGACCAGTAGTTTTTCGGGAGTTACAATGCTGAGGATCAGTTTCTCGCTCATGCTGTTTTCTTTTCCAGTTCTTTCTGTTTTGCATGAACATCGTCCAGGGTTCCCACCATGTAAAACGCCTGCTCAGAGATATCATCGCCATGCCCATCGAGAATGGCTTTGAATCCTTCAACAGTATCCTGCACTTTGATATATTTCCCTGGGGAACCAGTAAATACCTCCGCCACAAAGAACGGTTGCGAGAGGTATTTTTGAATTTTCCTGGCGCGGAAAACCACCAGCTTATCCTCTTCCGAGAGTTCCTCCATACCCAGAATGGCGATGATGTCCTGCAGGTCTTTGTAGCGTTGCAAGACTTGTTGAACCCCGCGGGCCGTGTTGTAGTGTTCTTCCCCCAGAATTTCCGAATCGAGAATCCGTGAAGTGGAATCCAAGGGATCCACCGCCGGGTAAATGCCCAGCTCGGAAATACGCCGGTTCAATACGGTGGTCGCATCAAGATGCGAAAAGGTGGTTGCCGGAGCAGGGTCCGTCAAGTCGTCAGCCGGAACATAAATCGCCTGAACCGATGTGATCGATCCTTTTTTGGTTGAGGTGATGCGTTCCTGCAGGTTACCCATTTCGGTAGCCAGCGTCGGTTGATATCCTACCGCAGAGGGGATACGGCCCAGAAGTGCTGACACTTCGGAGCCGGCTTGTGAAAACCGGAAAATATTATCGATAAACAGCAGTACGTCTTTACCACCCTCGTCGCGGAAATATTCCGCGCAAGTGAGGCCGGTGAGCCCAACACGCATGCGCGCACCTGGTGGTTCGGTCATCTGCCCGTAGATCAGGGCCGTCTTGTCAATAACCTTGGATTCCACCATTTCGTGATAGAGGTCATTTCCTTCACGGGTTCGTTCTCCGACCCCCGCAAACACCGAAAACCCCCCATGTTCCGCACCAATATTATGAATCAATTCCATGATCAAAACGGTCTTGCCCACACCCGCGCCACCAAACAGGCCAGTCTTTCCACCCTTGAGATAAGGTTCGAGCAGATCAATAACCTTGATGCCGGTTTCGAGCATTTCCATTTTGGTGTCCTGCTCCTGAAATTCGGGTGCGTCACGGTGAATACTCCACCTGGCCTTGGACTCAACCGGAGGTTTCTTGTCAACCGGGTCGCCCACGACATTAAGGATTCGCCCTAGCACTTCTTCCCCGACAGGCACAGTAATGGGAGCGTCGGTATCGACCGCTTCCATTCCGCGAACTAAACCATCGGTCGAATGCATGGCCACGGTACGGACCACATTGTCACCAAGGTGTAGCGCCACTTCGCATACCAGGGTTTCGGTTTCTCCGCTTTCTCCGGTACGCTCGATGTTGATCGCGTTGTACAGGGCCGGCAGAACACCCTCTTCAAAACTCACATCTACGACGGGCCCCATGACTTGGATAACTTTTCCCTTATTCATTCATTTCCCTCCACTAATTTCAGTATCTTTCACGCCATCAACCTTTCAGGGCTTCGGCGCCATTCACGATTTCTATCAATTCCTTAGTGATATAAGCTTGCCGGGCTTTATTATAAGTCAGCGACAAGCCGTCGATCATTTCACCTGCATTGCGGGTGGCACTGTCCATCGCCGTCATCCGGGCTCCATGCTCACTGGCGCTGGATTCCAGAAACGCGCGGTACACCTCAACCGTCATATAACGCTTCAGCAGTTTATCCAGAATCGTTTCTTCATCCGGCTCGTAGATATAATCCACGACAAACGTGTCGTCTTTTAGCGCCATTTTTTCAGGAACAACAGGGAGCAATTGTTCAACAACGATCTCCTGCTGCATCACCGACTTGAATTCGTTGTAAATCATGGAAACCTTGTCGACTTTTTTTTCTGAAAACAAAGTGGCAAGATTGTCGCCAATAGCCTGTGCCTTCAGGTAATCAAAATCTTTCGTCCA
>JANXGZ010000187.1 GCA_024958995.1 Methylococcales bacterium
GATCCTGTCAAGGTCACCGATTTCCTAGACGTTACAGGATTTTGGGATCCGAGTCTTGCGTTGGTGATGGCCGGGGCTCTGGCGGTCACTCTTGTCTGTTTCAGACTTATCCTGCGCCGCCCATCTCCGCTGGCAGCCGAGAGGTTCGATCTGCCGACTCGCACCGATATCGATGTGAAACTGATTGCCGGAGCAGCCTTGTTCGGAACAGGGTGGGGAATGACCGGGTACTGTCCTGGCCCCGCGGTTGCTAGTCTTGGGTTATGGTCTTTTGATTCCCTGGTCGTTCTGAGCTCGATCCTCGCCGGCGTGGGTCTGCATCAGCTGCTTTTCCAATCCCGGTTAGGATAAATTCAGCAAGTGATCCGCTGGTCCCTGGATACTTCTGCAAGAGAGCGATGGATTACGGCCGGGGCGAGACACGGCTGGACGGGAAGAGCTAGGCTCATTTGTCTTTTGGTGGCCGTAACGGTTTTTGCTCCTGCAGTTCTAGCCACCGAAGCAGAAGAACTGGCGGCTCTGGCCTCGCGCCATTTCGACCAGGACTTCCTGTCAAGATCCGCAGAATACCATCAATATCGTCTGCAACTATTCCTGCTTCAGACCATCCTACTACTGACCTTCCTATTTCTGCTGGTCAGGGGGCCGCTTGGACAATGGGGCAGGAAGGCGGTCGAGATCGTCGGCGGTCGTCCGTGGCTAGCTAGAGCCTTAATCCTTGGGTTGATTTACCTCGTGCTGGCATTACTGCGCCTGCCATTCTCCATCATCCGCTACCATCATGCCTTGTCCTACGGCTTGCGCCACGACACCCTACTGCTTTACCTGACTGACTGGACAAAGAGCTTCCTAATCACGGGCAGCATGGTGCTTGTGGTCGGCCTGCTTTTACTTGGCCTTTTTGCGGTTTTTCCGCGGGCATGGACAGTGATTGCAACGGCGGCCACAGGATTGCTGGCGGTGGTACTGACAGTCGTTGCTCCGCTTCTGATCGATCCCCTCTACTATCAGTTCCGCCCTCTGGAAAACAAGGTCCTGGAAAATCAGCTGGTCGCAATGGCCACCTGCGCCGGCCTGGTTGCGGACAAAGTACTGGTTGCGAATGCCAGTCGACGATCGAGTTCTGTGAACGCTTACTTCACCGGAATTGGCGCAACTCGGCGGATCGTACTTTACGATACTCTGGTCGATAAATTCAGTGATGAAGAAGTCGCCATGGTGTTCGCCCATGAGCTCGGTCACTGGAAAGGAAACCACATTCGGCAGGGCTTGTCCTTCGGTATCATCGGCCTTTTCATCGGGCTCCTGTTCGCCGACCGGCTATTGCGCGGACTGGTGGATGGACGACTGAACGACATACGCTCCAGAGGAGACCCGGCCCTCGCCATTCCCGGCTACGCCATCTACGTGGTCCTGATGTTCGTTGCCCTGGTGCCATCCAATATGATCTCACGGCAAGTCGAAGCCGAAGCCGATTGGACCGCACTGGAGCTGACAGGGGACCCTCAAACCTTTGTCGAGGCACGGGTTCGAATCTCCCAATTGAATCTATCCCACGTCCTTCCAAGCAAGTGGGTCGAATTCCTTTTCTTTGGGCATCCGTCCCCGGCTCGTCGAATCCGTATGGCGGAAAATTACAGCCCCCTGAGTTCCGGGCTGCCAGAAAGCCATTGTGAGGAGGTCCCGATTTCACCCTTTCCAAGGATCGCCTCCTAAATCTGGGTGTCACCGTCCCAACTTTTTCTGCGCTGCCGGCAACCCTTCACGAGCCCGTTGAGGCCTCCGTTTTTTTGCATGATGCAATCGCCTTCCCTACCCGCCCAGGGAACCTTTTCTCAACAGCCCAAATCTAAACTAGTAACCCATACTCGGAGGGGCAACCATTCATGGCTCTGAGCAACTTTCCCCACGCCAACCCCGAAATCGTGTTGTTTGACTGGCACGCCACACTGGCCAACACCCACGATGGAATGTATCAGGCCCTCAATGACGTAGTGCCGAAACTAGCCGCAATGAACCTGATCGAGCGTCTGGTTAAAACCAGGGATAGCCGGAGTGTGCAAGATGCAAAGCTGGTCAGATCTGTCCGTGAAAACGGGCACCTTGGAACGACACTGGAACAGGCTAGGAAGATTTCCCGTACCGATATCTTTGAAATACTTTTCGGCCGGGACGACGAAGCGAAGCGCATTGCCCACGCTGCTTTCGATGCGCGTTACGCGAGTTATTGCGCGAAGATCCGGCCGAACGAAGACGGAATCCGACCGATGCTAACCCATCTGAAAACCATGGGTGTCGCTATCGGGATTCTATCCAACCGCAAACGGGAATTCATGGAATACGAGGTTGGCTCCATCGACGGTAAGGGATGGCTGGATCTTTTCGATACCATGGTCTGTGGCGACGATGTCCCCAGACGCAAGCCGGCCCCCGATCCGATTCTGCAGGCTGTTTACAACCTTGGCGAAAAACCAGGAAGCCGTTGCTGGTATATTGGCGATAGTAGCGCTGACGTTATCGCCGCCAAACTTGCCGGGGTCACCGCTGTTTTCTACAACGGTGCCAACTGGAGCGCGGGCGGAATCGACCGGATTTTCCCCGGGACCACGCGCAAGCCCCACCGGCCGGACGTCGTGATCGAATGCTTCGATGACCTGCTCCGCATGGCGAATTTCTTCACCGGTCCGGCAGGTACGGACCGGTCCGTTCCACCCACATGCAGGCTGGATCTAAGCCCCAAGAGGCACTGCGGGCTGACTCGCCGGCCAGGCCGTCGTTATTAAGCAAAGATTGCGGCTGGTTCTTCCCTATTCTGCAGCCCTATTTGCCTGCGGTTCTACCCCGGCGCCAGGTCGTAGAACCGGCAACATCTTCGAGAATAACCCCCTGTTCCTTCAACTCGTCCCTGATCCTGTCGGCTTCCGTCCAGTTCTTATCCTGTCTTGCGTCAAGGCGGCGTTGAACGAGTTTCAGAATGTCGTTATCGGATAGCCCGGTACTCAATGTCGAGCCGGATTTCAGGTATTGCTCGGGATCTTCCTGCAAAATTCCCAGTAATCCACCCAACGCTTTCAGCAGGCCCGCCATTTGACTCGCCGCGGCCGGATCTTCAGGCTTGCTGCGGTTGATTTCCCTCGCCAGCTCAAACAGTATCGACATTGCAACCGGGGTATTGAAGTCATCCTCCATCGCAGTGTTGAAACGGCTTCGATATTCAGCCGCCTGATGTTTCGATTCGGCGGCTAAATCGAAACCGCGCAATGCTGTATAAAGCCGGGTCAGTCCTGACGTCGCGACGTCCAGTTGGTCGTCGGAATAGTTCAGCGGACTTCGATAATGGCTCGACAGGATAAAAAAGCGGATGACTTCACCGGGGTAACGCTCGAGTACTTCCCTGACCGTGAAAAAGTTACCTAGCGACTTGGACATCTTTTCTTCGTTGATGCGAACAAAGCCGTTGTGCATCCAGAAATTGACGAAGGAGCTACCGGTTGCTCCTTCAGACTGCGCGATCTCGTTTTCATGGTGAGGAAACTGGAGGTCCATGCCTCCCCCGTGAATGTCAAAATGATTGCCCAAGCATCGAGTCGACATGGCCGAGCATTCAATATGCCATCCTGGTCGGCCCTCTCCCCACGGAGATTCCCAAGCGGGTTCACCCGGCTTTGCCGTTTTCCATAGTACGAAATCCAGCGGATCCTTCTTTGCCCGATCGACATCCACGCGTTCCCCGGCCCTAAGATCAGCTGGATTTTTACCGGATAATCTTCCGTAATTTCTGAACTGCGATACCGAGTAAAAAATGTCTCCGTTACCTCCCTGGTAGGCGTAACCCTGGTCGATCAGCGACTGGATCATCGAAATGATATCGTCAATTGAACGGGTCGCCCGGGGTTCAACGTCGGGCGGTAGAACGTTCAGGGCTGTTTCATCTTCGTGCATTGCGTCGATGTAACGGGCAGTCAGGTCCCCGATGGGTTCACCCGTTTGAGCAGCCCGGGCGATAATCTTGTCGTCGATGTCGGTAACGTTCCGAACGTAGGTGAGCTGATAACCGACATGGCGAAAATAGCGGGCAACCACGTCAAACACCACCATCACCCGGGCATGGCCAATGTGGCAGTAGTCGTAGACCGTCATTCCGCAAACATACATTCCGACCCGGCCAGCAACAAGCGACTTGAATTCCTGCTTTTTGCGGAGGAGAGTGTTATATATTTTCAGCATATAGAAGCTATAGTTTTAGAGACAACGAAATCCTGATCATCGACCAGTCCCAGCGGGTGCAATACCGGATTCGGATACATGTTCAAGTAAAAGCCTGCCGACAGCGCGCAGAATAGTAACGGAATGCATGGAAAACAACAAAGGTTAGGCAAAGATTAGTGCCTCCTGTAGAGGCACCTGAATCAACAGAAGCCAGGTGCTTGGCACGTGCCTACAACAGCCCACCGACTTTGTTTCTTTATAATCTGTCATAAAAGCCTTAAGATAGCGCGCGCTATCAGCCACAAGGATTCATCATGCGCTTTTTTCTGATCCCTTTATTTTGGCTCATCCTGTTTTCCACTCCAAGCATTGCCGAGAACCTGCACATGTCCAATCCACAAGTAAAATTGCAAACATCCCTCGGTGACATTGTCATCGAACTAAATCCCATGAAAGCTCCGGTCACCAGCCAGAACTTTCTTGATTATGTCGAATCCGGTTTCTACGACGGAACGATCTTCCACCGAATCATTCCCGGCTTCATGGCACAGGGCGGCGGCTTTGACACCGGATTCGTTCAAAAGGATACCCAGCCCCAGATCAAGAACGAGGCAGACAACGGGCTGAAGAACTTGCGCGGATCAGTCGCAATGGCAAGAACTTCCATCCCTGACTCCGCCACTTCCCAGTTCTTCATCAATTGCGCAGACAACGGGTTTCTTGATCACAGTTCTCCAACGCCTCCTGGCTGGGGTTACGCCGTGTTCGGATCAGTGATCGACGGAATGGAAGTGGTGAAGCAGATGGAAAACGTAGACACCGGATCGCGTAGTGGGCACCAGGACGTTCCCAAGACCGACATCGTGATCGAAAAGGCGTCCATTCTCGAGAACGACAACTAGGACTGCTAATCCTTGGCCCGCGAAACGCTGTTCATATCGGATCTGCATCTGCGCCATTCCCGACCGGGAATCATCCGCCAGTTCATGGAGTTCTTATCCACCCGGGCAGAAGGCGTAGAGGGTTTGTATATCCTTGGAGACCTGTTCGATGCCTGGGTCGGT
Organism: Methylococcales bacterium; assembly: GCA_024958995.1. Taxonomy (GTDB): domain Bacteria; phylum Pseudomonadota; class Gammaproteobacteria; order Methylococcales; family UBA1147; genus UBA1147. The sequence continues at coordinate 5,274 of JANXGZ010000187.1, forward strand.
GATGACGATAACTCGTCGCCGTGGAAAAAGATCAAGTTCCAGTTGCGGGAACTGACCGGATCAGGAACGCCGATTTTCTTTCAGCATGGCAACCGTGACTTCCTGGTTGGAGAACGGTTTCTGAACGAGACCGGGCTGACACTGCTGGAAGACTATTCAGTGATCGACCTTTATGGCACCAAGGCACTACTGATGCACGGCGACCTGTTGTGCACAGACGATCTACCCTACCTCGAATTTAGAAACAAGACCCGCACCGCCGAATGGCGGGACCAGGTCTTGTCCAAACCACTGGTATTCAGGCTGGCCTACGCTCGATGGTACCGGGTTCGCAGTTTCTTGCACAAGCGGCAGAAATCCGAGGAAATCATGGACGTCAACCAGGAGACGGTTGAAATGGTCATGCGCGAACATCAGGTAGACCTTCTGATCCACGGACACACCCATCGCCCGGCCGAACATGAGGTTAAGCTCGATAGCAAAACAGCCCGGCGTCTGGTACTCCCACAATGGGAAAACGGTGGCAGCGTACTCGTGTTCAACGAAAAGCACCATTGGATTGAGAAACTGGCCGGCTGACTTTCGTGTCTCGCCGCTTCTTCATCATCGGTTGCCTCCGGCCCGTCCTTGCCGGATAAGGAAGAGGACTTCAACTGGGTACTTGTCCCGGTGGTCGATTCAAAAGATAATCCAGTTTCGTTCGTTCCAGGGTTTATGCCAATGAAAGCAGCCGTCCTTCCCGAATCCGCCAAGTCCGCTTTGCTTGACTACATCGATCTGGATGCACCATCGGTCAACTCCAATGCCGAAGTACTGATCCGCCTGAAAGCCGCCGGAGTTAATCCTGTGGATATCAAGCTATGCAGCAATCCATCATATTTTCCGATTCAGTTCCCCTTCATACCCGGTTTTGACGGCTCTGGAATCATCGAGGCCAAGGGAACCGCAGTTGAGGGTTTTGAACTGGGTGACGAAGTCTATTTTTGTAAATGCGCATTCCATGGCGAGTCAGGAACCTATGCGGAATACGTCACCGTCAATCAGTCTCTTCTGGCCCGGAAACCAAGAAATCTGGAATTCTCCGACGCAGCAGCAATCCCCCTGGTGCTAATTACAGCGTGGGAATCCCTGTTTGATCGCATTTCCCTTAAAACGGGTCAGTCAGTTTTCATTCCAGCCGGCGCCGGCGGCGTGGGGCATATTGCTATACAGCTAGCTAAGATGGCCGGCGCCATAGTGATCACGACGGTCAGCAATCGTGAAAAAGCTGACTTCGTGCGTTCAATCGGAGCCGATCACGTCATTTTTTACCGCCAGGACGATGTACCCGCTACGGTGATGCAAATCACGGGAGGTACAGGAGTAGACGCAAGCCTGGATACCGTTGGTGGGAATGTCTTCGACCAATGCATCGAGTGTACTCGGTATTACGGCGATATCGTTACCATACTTCAGCCCGGCCAGAAAACGGACTGGTCGAGCGCGCGGCTACGCAACCACAGGATCAGCCAGGAACTGATGCTGACACCTGCGCTCAGCGGATTGAATGAACATTTGCAGCGCCAGGGCGACATACTGAGAAATTGCCGTGAACATTTCGAAACCGGAAGGCTTAGAATCCATCTGGAAAGGTCGTTCCCTCTTGCTGCAGCCAATGAGGCGCATTCGTTTCTACAGCAACAGGCGCCGGTTGGTAAGATCGCGCTACTGATCGATTAATTGTGCCGGGACCCAGCCGTGATACCCTTTTGGAACCGCTAGCGTCTGCTTTCTGTGCTCATCAGCACTTCTGTCCGTCGCCACCCCGTTTGCCGATTCCTACTCTACTGCGGATTCAACGAGCCGTGGTCAGAATTCTCGAGCTCTGCAATATCCTCGAGGACAATTTCCGAGCATCATGGATCTGGTTTGTGGAAGCGTAGAACGAATTCATCGGGCACTATCTTGAAAACTCAGCGGAGAACCCGGCTGTAGTCCGAATCGACGATCAGCACGGCCCATGTTAATGGCCACCTCGACCAGCCCGCTCGAATTGCAATACCAGAACGGTTCGCCGGGTTGGACATCGGAGAAGGTATTCGCCTGTCTGACCGGATGTCGCCCGTCTAGAAGGATGGTTTTTCCGTCCAGTTCAGACGAGTAACGCCGCCCTGACATGGCGTTGCCGTAGTGATCTACATAGACAACTACATCGCGATCTACCGGCCATTCGCCGATTTCTGGCCCAGGAAATGGCCTGCCGATCTGGTCGTCCTCGCCGCGAGCCAGCCGAGCGACCACCGGCGCGAACAGGTCTCTACCGTGAAAACTGGCCGATAGCCGTTCCGGTCGCCAGTCGATGATCCACCATTGGGCGTTGCCGGACTGCACGGCCACTGTATTGAACAAATCGTTGTCAGGGCCTACGAACCAGCGCCCTTCCGCCTTCAGGACAATCGGCAGACGTTCTCCACCTACACCCGGATCAACTACTGCCAGGAAAACACTGCCGGGAGGGAATTCGCGGCAAATGGCTGCAAGCAGGTATCCGGCTAGCTCAGGCTTAGTTGTTGGGGCGTCGTTCAGTAGCCGAATGACGTGGGTATCCGGCGCCTTTCGGCACAGAATGGCTTCGATCTGGCCCAGATAAGGCCCATCACTGCCAAAATCGGTGAACAGGAGGATCATCGACCGGTGACTCAGGGGCCTTGCAGTTTTGTTCGGTCAGTCGCATCCCGCTCAGTATCACTGTGCCTGCGCAGGGCCTCTAGTCCTTGGAAATCAAATAGCTTACGATCGGCTAATTGCGATAATTCGATGTTCTGGAGACTTCGAAATATGGTTTCTAGACGGCCCGGGGATTGCCTGTCCCAGTTGTTCAGCATCTGCTTGAGCATCTTGCGCTGGAGGTTTTCCTGGGAACCGCAGAGATTGCAGGGAATGATCGGAAAACCCTTCAGCTCGGCGTAGGCTTGTATATCCTTTTCACGGCAGTAAGCCATTGGCCGGATCACGATGTGTTTGCGGTCGTCGCTCAGCAACTTGGGCGGCATGGCTTTGGTTTTCCCGCCGTGGAAGAGGTTCAGGAAGAAGGTTTCGACAATGTCGTCACGGTGGTGACCCAGCGCGATCTTGGTCATCCCATGCTTTTCCGCAAAGTTGTAGAGTGCGCCTCTGCGCAGTCTTGAACACAGTCCGCAGGTAGTTTTGCCCTCCGGAATCACGCGCTTTACAACGCTATAGGTATCTTGCTCGATGATCTGATAGGGAACGCCTGCCTGTTCAAGGTATTCCGGCAGAACGTGCTCGGGAAAGCCGGGCTGTTTCTGATCCAAATTGACCGCGATGATTTCGAAATCAACCGGCGCATTTCGCCGAAGACTGGTCAATATATCCAGCATGGTGAAAGAGTCCTTGCCGCCCGACAATGCGACCATTACCCGATCTCCGGATTCGATCATCGAGAAATCGACGATGGCCTGCCCTGCCTCCCGGCGAAGGCGTTTCTGTAGCTTGTTGAATCGAGTCCTCGAACGCGAAGAAAGACTTCTTTGATGGTCAGGGTCGACCTGCTTCGCGGACATAGGCATCGTTACTTGCCGCCAGAAAGAAAATCCTAGCTCTGGTAGCGCTGGAATACTAGTGTCGCGTTGGTACCGCCGAAACCGAAGCTATTGGACATTATGGTATTCAACTCAACGTTATCCATCCGTTCGCGAACAATCGGAAAGTCGGCGGCGCCCGGATCCAGTTGCGAAATATTCGCTGAAGCGCTCAGAAAACCGGATTCCATCATCAGCAGTGAGAAGATTGCCTCGTTTACGCCGGCGGCACCAAGGCCGTGACCGGACAGCGACTTGGTCGAGTTGATCAATGGCACCTCATCACCGAAAACCTTGCCAAGTGCTTCAAGTTCCCGGGTATCACCCACTGGTGTACTGGTACCATGAGCATTGATGTAATCGATCTTGCCATCTACCGTTTCCAGGGCCTGTTGCATACAGCGTACTGCGCCATCTCCCGACGGCTGAACCATGTCATAACCATCGGAGGTCGCCCCGAAACCGACCAGTTCCGCATAAATCTTAGCACCCCGGGCCTTCGCGTGCTCCAGTTCCTCAAGAACCAGAACACCACCACCGCCTGAAATCACGAAACCGTCACGGGTGATGTCATACGGACGCGAAGCGGTTTCTGGTGCGTCATTATATTTGGATGACAAAGCGCCCATGGCATCGAACAGCACAGTCAACGTCCAGTGAACTTCTTCACCCCCACCTGCAAAAACGATATCCTGTTTTCCGTACTGAATCTGTTCCATCGCATTTCCGATACAGTGCGCACTGGTAGAACAGGCGGAAGTAATGGTGTAATTCAGTCCCTTGATCTTGAACGGAGTCGCCAGAGTCGCAGTGTTAGTGCTGGACATGCAACGGGTGACCATATACGGACCGACCTTTCGAATTCCCTTTTCACGCACCGCGTCGAAAGACAATAGCAGGTTGGCCGTGGATGGCCCACCCGAACCAACGATCAGGCCCGTCCTGTAGTTGGAGACCTGATCCTGCTCCAGGCCCGAATCCTCGATAGCCTGCTGCATCGCGATGTAATTGAACGCTGCGCC
>JANXGZ010000056.1 GCA_024958995.1 Methylococcales bacterium
CTGATTCTCTCCGTACCTGGAGAGTCTAAACGGGGAATAGAAACCGACGCCATCGTCGAGCTGGTCGATGTCTATCCGACCCTCTCGGCCCTCTGTCGGCTGCCCGCTCCCCAGGGCATGGAAGGGATTAATCTTCAGCCGCTGCTAGAGCGACCGGAGCGGCCCTGGAAACTGGCTGCGTTTAGCCAGTACCCACGGGCCCTAGAGGAAAATCGACACCACGGTCACGGAGAGATCATGGGATATGCCATCCGCACCCATCGCTACCGGTATGTCGAGTGGAGATTCTGGCAATCGCAGCGGGTGACGGCGCGGGAGCTATACGATCACCAAAACGATCCGCATGAAACGCAAAATCTTGCCAGCCAGGCCGGTCACCAAAATACCCTCAATCCTCTCTCACGACTTCTCGCGGACGGCTGGCAGGCCGCCTTGCCAGTGGCAACGGAACCTGGTCTATGATCACAACATCAACACGCCTGATCTTAGCAATCCTGTTGCTAACCGCAGTCGAACATTTGAATGCCGCGCCGCCGAATGTTTTGTTCCTGGCCGTGGACGACATGAAAGACTGGGTAAACTGCCTGGGTGGTTACGAGGGAACTGTCCAGACACCAAACATCGATCGATTGGCAAAACGGGGAATGCTCTTCAGTAACGCCCATTGCGCTTCTCCCGTCTGCGCACCATCGCGTGCGGCCATCATGACCGGTCGACGTCCCTCCAGTACGGGCCTCTACAACAATGGCCACTGGTGGCTCCCCAACTACCCGCAGATCCTTACCATGCCGATCGATTTCCGAAGGCATGGATATCGCGTGGTCGGAGCTGGCAAGATCTTTCACCATACGGCCGGCAACAATCCGCCGAACCAGTGGGACGATTTCCTCCCCTTGCGTTTTCGCAACGATCCCTGGTTTCGAAGTTCGAAACTAAATTATCCCTGGTCAGCGTCTGGCCCCAACCCGGACGGTTTCCCCTTTAGCGGCCTGCCAGACCTGGGCCATGAAAACGACTGGGGATCCTTAAAAATCCAGAATGCTGACTATGATGATGCCCTTAGCGCAGAATACGCCATCAAGTTCTTAAAAGCAAAACAAGAGAAACCTTTCTTCCTGGCCTGCGGCATCTTCCGACCTCACCTTCCCTGGTATGTGCCTGAAGAATACTTTGATCTTTATCCGCTCGATGATATCGTGTTACCGAGAGTCCCGGACAATGACCTAGATGATCTTCCCGCAGCAGGGTTGAAACTGGCCGCTGCCCGCCGAGGAGACTTGATCACGATCCGTGAGGCAGGTCAACGGCGGCAGGCCATCCGGGCTTACCTGGCCAGCATCAGTTACGCCGATGCGCAGCTGGGACGTGTATTGGAGACACTCAAACAAAGTCCTCTGGCCGCAAACACAATTGTCGTCCTCTGGTCGGACCATGGCTGGCACCTAGGTGAAAAGCAACACTGGCACAAGAGCACGCTCTGGGAAGAAGCGACCCGCGTCCCACTCATCATCGACGCACCCGGCCAGCCAACCGGGATCTGCCATCGCCCGGTCAGCCTGCTCGACATCTATCCAACCCTGCAGGAACTCTGCCAGTTAAAAACAGGCCAAACACTCGATGGGGTCAGCCTAGTTCCCCTGCTGGGTGATCCAACAACCCAATGGGACCGTCCCGCAGTCACTGAGTTCAAGCTGGGCAATGCGGCCGTTCGTTCCCAGAGGTACCGCTACATCCGCTATCAGGATGGGAGCGAGGAACTCTACGACCATCAGGTTGATCCCCAGGAGTGGATCAATCTGGCCAACCAGAACAAATACCGGCAAACCAAGCAGGAACTGGGGGACTGGATCGCGAAGGACTGGGCACCCTCGGCCCTCACTAAGCAGGCCTTCCGTTTCAATCCGCAAAGCTACACGTGGACGCACAAGAAAACGGGCCGCACAATATCTGGTAAACAAGCATACTGATTTTTACTCAAACCCAGCGTGGCATCATGATACTGACCAAGAATTTAAACCGCACATATCTCCTGTTCGCTACCTGCCTGCTGCTGCTTTGCGATTCCACGCCGCTGCCCGCTGCCCAACACGACAAAACCAATGTTGTTTTGATTCTGATCGACGATCTGGGATGGAAAGACGTCGGCTGTTATGGGAGCACTTACTACCAGACGCCCCACATTGACCGACTCGCCAGCGGAGGCATGCGATTCACCGATGGCTATGCCGCTTGCAATGTTTGTTCACCTACACGGGCAGCAATCATGACCGGCAAGTACCCGGCCCGCCTGCTGCTCACCCAATGGTTACCTTCGGGACGCTGGAGTGCCAGCAAGCACAAGATGTACGAAGGACGTTATATTTCTAACCTCCCACTGGAAGAGG
>JANXGZ010000238.1 GCA_024958995.1 Methylococcales bacterium
CTGGACACTCCAACCACCAGGCCCGTGGGTTGCCAGCCGCCAATCAATTCCGAGATTTTTAGCCAATCGGGTTTCTGCTCGACAGCCAGGATCGTCACGAGAGGACTAGCGATTCCCGTTTCAAGGTTGCCGACCGCCACGCCGATTTTGCGGATGCCGAAATCGAACCCTAGGTAAGTTCCTAAGGGTATAGCTTGCCCTGGTTGGTCAGGCGCCACGAAATAAAAACCTCCGATGATCCCCGAATCTAGGCGTGGCCCGCCGTTGAGGACAGGAGACCGATGTCGATACCCATTCGCTCGGCCGCAGATTTCCATCGCTGTTCGGTCGGAAGGTCGAAAAGGATACGGTTTTCTGCAGGAGCGTTTAGCCAGGCATTTTCGACCATTTCACGCTCTAGTTGCCCTTCTCCCCAACCCGCGTAGCCTAGGGCAACCACCATACGCTTCGGTCCCTGGCCGTTGGCGATTGCTTCAAGGACATCCTTTGAAGTGGTCAGCGCAATCGAATCGGTAACCCGTAACGAAGCCTCCCAATCCCCTCTTGGCTCATGAATGACGAATCCACATTCCGGCTGGACTGGCCCTCCATAGAACACCGGAATCTCGTTGATATTTTCCTGCCCAGATTCGACATCCATCTGTTTGAACAGCTCCCTAAGTTTCAGTTCGGTAGGCCGGTTGATCACGATCCCAATAGCACCTTCAGAATCATGCTGGCACATGTAGGTCACGGTCCGGTTGAAATTGGGATCACCAAGGCCCGGCATGGCGATGAGGAAATGATCGGTTACGTTAAGGTTTTCTATCATCGGATCCAGATTCCTCTGTCGAATGCCCCGTTTGTTCGCTGGGTCAACCGCACCGACGTAACCTGCATAACTATCCCTATCAGTCATGCTCAATAACGCCACATCGAGCCCACACATCTCCCGAATGCCCGTTCAACGGACGGCCGTCATGCTCGAATCATCCGAAAATTTCCAGACTCGCGTGATCACCACAATGTCCGTCTCCTTTTCCAAATCAGGCGGAAAGTGAGCAAACGGCGCCGCTAGTTGTACAATCCGCACAGCCCCTTCATCCAGGATCTTATGCCCTGAGGATCGGCGAATCTCGATTCGGTAAATCGATCCGTCCTTACGAACTGCAACCGCCAGCAAAAGGGTACCGGAAAGATGTTCTCGACGAGCTTGTTCAGGGTAATTCAATTTTCCAATTCGCTCCACCTTAATCTTGAAGGCACTCTCGTAGGCAGCCGCCTGGTACGGATGGATCTTTACCGAGTCGATGTGCTTGATGCGCTGGGCTCTGGCCAACGCCTCTGCAGTCTCACCAGCGGCTGAATAAAGGTTGTCGACCTGATCCCGTAAGGCCGCCCGATCTAGTGTCCGGTGCCCAACAGGATCTGTGGACGCGGACTGTGGCCGGACAATCTGTTTCGGATGCTCTATTTTTTTGATCGGTTGGGGTTTGGGCCGCGTCTGAGATTCCGGCACCCTGTTGTCTGAATTGTCGTCAGGCTTTTCGGCTGGCAGCGATTCGGCAACAAACGTATCGACCAGTGCTATTTCCATGGATAAATCCACCTTCCTGGGCTTCGCCAAGTCAACCCGGATTAGCAGCAACGCCAAACCGTGGAACACAACGGCAGCTAGAACAGCAATCGCCAACCGGTTCCCTGCAGTGACCGAAGCGGGGAATTCCGATGGTTGTTTACTCTCGAGCCAAGTCAAAGATAGTTCTCTATACGATCCAGCAATTGGCCACTGATATTCAGGTCAAAAAGTGCGTCAAGCTCCTGTATGCAGGTCGGACTGGTCACGTTGATTTCAGTCACATAGTCGCCGATCACATCGAGCCCCACGAAAATCAGGCCTCTTTCTTTCAGCACCGGTCCAATCTGGCCGACCAGCCAGATATCCCGTTCGCTTAGGGGCCGTCCTTCTGCGCGTCCACCGGCCGCCAGGTTTCCGCGGTTTTCGCCTTCGGCAGGGATGCGCGCGAGAGCAAAAGGTACGGGTTCCCCATCGATAACTAGAATGCGCTTGTCGCCCGTCCGGATTTCAGGCAGGTACCTTTGCGCCATGATAAATCGACTACCATTGCAGGTCATCGTTTCCAGGATCACGTTCAGGTTCGGATCGCCGGCCTTTACCCTGAAAATGGACCGTCCCCCCATTCCGTCCAGCGGTTTGAGGATCATGTCACCCTGTTCCTTCAGGAACCGTTTGAAGCGTTCTGCATCGCGCGCAACCAGCGTCGGCGCACAGCAATGTCGAAACCAGGCAGTAAAGAGTTTTTCATTGGCATCGCGCAGGGACTGCGGCTTGTTGACCACCAGAACTCCGCTGGCCTCGGCAATTTCAAGCAGGTAGGTCGCGTAGACGTATTCCTGGTCAAACGGCGGATCCTTGCGCATCAGGATGACATCAAGGTCCTGCAGCGGTTGGTCAGCCGGTTCACCGAAACGGAACCAGGAACTTTCATTCCGCTCGACCTCCAGCGGTCGCGTGCGGGCAAAGGCCTCTCCATCCCTCAGGTAAAGATCATTCACTTCCATGTAATACAGGCTCCAATTTCGGGCCTGGGCTTCCAGCAGCATTGCGAAACTGCTGTCCTTTCTAATATTGATCCGGTCGATCGGATCCATCACGATACCGAGTCGCCTGGTCACGGCCGATCACTCCTTTCTTGTCCCGATTTGACTATTAACAAGGCTCATCCTCGAAGTCGAACTGACCGAAACAACCACTGTTAACGATACCTGCTATCCAACGAGAAACCAGCCAACAACGCACGGTCATCACCCCAGGTACTGGTCTTTCAGACTCATGTAATGCTGAGCAGAATATTTCAACATTTCGAGTTCTGCTTCGCTCAGGGGCCTGAATTTCCTTACCGGCGACCCGACATAAAGAAATCCTTCTTGCAACCGCTTGCCGGGCGGTACCAGACTACCCGCGCCGAGCATCACCCGGTCTTCGAGAACCACACCGTCCATGATCACCGACGCTGTACCAACTAGGCAATAATTTCCAAGCGTGCAGCCGTGCAGCACAGCATGGTGCCCTACCGTTACTCCTTCCCCCAACGACACAATAAAGCCATCCTCTGTATAAGGACCCTTGTGGGTCCCGTGGATCATGCAGCCATCCTGGACATTGCTTCCGTTGCCAATCTGGATCCGAGCCACGTCACCTCGAACCACCGACTGGGGCCAAAACGACACATCATCCCCTGCAACAATATCACCAATCAGTACCGCGGTTTCATCCGCGTATACCCTGCTGCCGAAACGCGGCCGCTGGCCGTTGAAATCTCTTATTGCCACTCTTTTATCCTTTTAATAGCCCTCCCCACCGCATCTCATGTCGGGAGAACGAAACACCATCCGATTTTCTCAATCGTTTCGGCGCGATCCGCGTCTGCTTCATTACAAAGTCACGCATAGACCGTATCTGTAGCCCAAACCTGATCCGGCCGAAATTCTACAGGCTATAACCAGAAATAGCATTCGTTTCAAATCCGACCGGCAAGCACCGGAACCTCAAACCACTCCTCCCTGAACTCAATCTGCTGGCCACAACCCGGGCCCGTGATCTCCCTGATCGAAACCACCGCTCCAGGAACTCGACCATGACCGGAAACAGGCCCTCGCACTAGTAAAGGGAATTTCCCCATAAAGACAACCTTAGCCACGTCATTGAAAGAAATACCCGCCTTCACGGGTTTGCACTCCTGAAACTCGTCGGCCCTGCGAATCAGGGCCTGTGAATCATTGCCAGATGGAAGACCGTTGCTGCAGAGCCACTGCAATCGGTGCGCCTGCGGATTGATGAAACGACTGATCAGTCGTTCGGCTATAAACGATCCAATTCCACCCTCGAAACCCTGAATAACGGGAAAGCAATAATGGCCGTATATCCATCCACTGCCCCAAGATCATGGGGAACACTCAGCAGGCTTTGCCTCACAGAGGCCTGGCCGGTTTCCAATGAAAACAGAACTTTGTCAAGAACAGCTGAGACCCGCCGGCGGGCCGAACGTCAACACCACTCGCGCCGCAAACGGTTACGATTCAATGCAAGCCACTGTAAGGAAATAATTGGCGGAGCTGAATCAATTTCGCCACTGGCAATTTTTTCCATCGCCTGATCGAAATCGACCACACTGACCAGGATATCTTCACCCTCCTCCTCAAGACCGTGCACTCCGTTCGCCTCTCTGGAATCGACCTGTCCGCAGAACACTGTCAATTTCTCCGAGCAGGTGCCTGGGCTGACATAAAATTCGGCGATACGAAGCAGGTTTTCAACCGAGCAACCAGCCTCTTCGACAGTTTCTCGGTACGCCACATCAGTCACATCTTCGCCCGGCTCGATGGCTCCGGCCACGATTTCAAGGAGCCATGGGACTGGTTTGTCGAGCAACGCTCCGGCCCTGAACTGTTCGATCAGAACCACTTGATCCCGCACCGGGTCATATGGCAATACGGCAACACAATTACCCCGAACAAAAATTTCACGTTCAAGTTCCTCGCTCCATCCGCCATCGTAAAGGCTATGCCGGACAGAAAATCGTTTCACTTCGAAATAACCCTTGAACACGGTGGTTTCACGCACCAATTCGTAGCACCTGTCTTCGCTGGACATAGGTTGGCTTCTCAACTACTGAGGTTTGGAGGATGATCAGCCGACTATTCGGCAAATGCGAAGCACCACAACCGGCCTGTTTAGCTCTTCGGCCCTCGATAAGAGATCCTGTAGATTGCCCCGCGCTTGTCATCCGAGACCAGTACACTGCCATCATCAAGTTGCAGTATGTCGACCGGCCGACCCCAGGCCTTCCCTTGGTCGTCGAGCCATCCCTCGGCAAAAATACTGGACGATACGGGCTTTCCATCGACAAAGCGCACCAGGTCAACGCGGTAACCCTGCGGCTTCCTTCGGTTCCATGAACCGTGATGGGCGATCAGCAGCTGGTTTCTATACCGCTCCGGAAACTGGTCTCCGGTGTAGAAGCGCATACCCAATGGTGCCACGTGGGCGGGAAATTCCCAGGCAGGACCTGAAAACTCGGCACAACTCGGACTTTCCGGGAACGCTGGCTCCCTGATCGATCGTCCGTGGCAAAACGGGTAACCAAAGTTTAGGCCCTTTTGCCCGGCACGATTCAATTCTTCAGGGGGCCGATTCTCACCCATCCAGTCCCGCCCCTGCTCGGAAAAAAACATCTCCCCGCTAAGCGGATGCCAGTCAAAACCGACGCTGTTCCTAACTCCCCGGGCATAGATCTCGAATTCTTCGCCGCTTGGTAACATCCGCACAATCGTTGCATAGATCTCCCTTTCGGGACGACAGACGTTACAAGGCGCACCGACCGCGGTATACAGTTTTCCGTCAGGCCCCTGGCGAAGGTATTTCCATCCGTGGTGGAAATCCGTCGGTAACCGGTCGAAGACCACTTCGGGCTCGGGTGGATTCTCCAAACGTAACGCGATACCTGGCAAACGGACGATGCGGTGGACTTCTGCCACGTACAATGCATCCCCGACCACCGTCACGCCGTTCGGCATGCTCAGACCCTCGGCCAAAACAAAGAACTGGTCGGCCTTGCCGTCCTGGTCGCTGTCGCGGAGCCCGTAAACCTTTCCAGCCCTACGAGTCCCGACATAGACGGTACCATCCGCACCCAGCGCCAGAGATCGAGCGTCCGGAACCGAATCGGAATAAACCTGGATCTCGAAGCCAGCTGGAACCCACAACTGCTCGGTTCCACTTGCGAGGGCAGACACGCCCAATAGATACAGGATCCAGATCGCACCTTTACCCAACCATCCCCTTGAACCCTTAGCTTTCAATCGTTCTCTCCTGTTGCAAGGCCCAGATCCCCAGTTTAAACTTCTTGTCAGGAAGATCCAGATTGAATTCTGTTAAAACCGCCAACTAAATTAACATCTGATGATCCCTTTGCTGAGGTCGTCTCCATGGTTTTGTCAGGTCGCGGCTGCAAGGTTCTGGAGCTTGAAAACAGATCGGATCAATAGGAAATCAACCGGGAACTAAACTCACGACTGATCATCCCCGGTCTGATCGCGGTATCTATAGCTACCTGATTTCGCTGGCCGTGTCGAAGGCCATGGCCAAGGAGGCAAAGGGTTTGTAACTCATCGACCAGCCACACAATCCAACCAAAAACCCGATAAATGCAGACCGTGCACCGCCAGTCTGGAATCGGCACCCTCAATTCGGTATTTTCGATTCTCCGACCCCTTCAAGACATGACTAGCAATGAAGTGGAGGCTGTGATCGATTTGGTCGCTGGCCGGATCATCTATAATGACCAAACGGAGGGGATGTGGCAGATTACTTTCTTACCTAACTGGTTTCCTAGAATTCCTTGGCTTCCTGGTAACCGCCATTGTCACGTGGTTCTCGCAACAAATAGAATTTCGCGCTTACAAAGGCGCTGGACAACTGACCGGCGAACAGAAAATAATCGGTGCACTTTGGGCTAGCGCACAACCCGAAGTTACAAATCAGACCGCGTCATAATCCAGGTTCTCGGCGCCGTTCAGGATCAGAAAATGCCGACCCTTGGCCCTGGAGATCAGGGTAACCCCGGATTGCCGGGCCATGTCCAGCCCCATCTGGGTCGCCCCGGAGCGGGACAGCAGGACGGGGATACCCATCTGGGTCACCTTGATCACCATCTCCGAAGTCAGTCTTCCGGTTGTGTAGAAAATCTTGTCAGCCCCGGGTAAGTCCCTGATCCACATGTATCCGGCAATTGCGTCCACCGCGTTGTGCCGGCCAACGTCTTCGACAAAAAAATCGATGTTGCCATCGGTGCAGAGCGCGCAACCATGCACCGCTCCCGCTTTTTTGTAGACATCGTTGTAGTCACGCAGTGATTTCAACAACTCATAGATGGTGGACTGACGAAGGCGGACGCTCGGAACGCGGATCTTTTTCAGCTTGTCAATCAAACGGCCAAACACCGTTCCCTGCCCACATCCCGTAGTGACAGTACGGTGTTTGAGCTGTTCCTGATAATCCTCTGCCTTGACCGAAGTCACCACCGCCACCGCTTCAGTTTCCCAATCGACCTGTACCACTTCGATCGTTTCGATATCTTCAATAATCCCCTGGTTCTTCAAATAGCCAAGAGTCAGCAATTCCGGCTGGGTACCGATGGTCATCAGAGTCACGATTTCCTGCCGGTCTAGGTACAGTGTTAGGGGGCGTTCCCCCGCCAGTTCCAGTTCACGCTCCTGGCCTTTTTCATCCAGCGCCGTCACCCGCGCCGATGATGCCAGGCCGGCATCGCTCATCCGAAGCTTGGAGTCTCTAAGATTCAGGTCACAAGAACTCATGTTGTCCCGTCGTTGCCGAGAAACCTTTGCTCCACCATCGCCAGTTCCTCCGGTGTGTTGATATTACGAAAGACATCAGGTCGGTCAGAAAAATCGACGCTTCTCCAACGATGATTCTTGAACCATCGATCGATCTTTCGTTCTCCACTCGCCAGGTAATCTTCAAGGCTAGCCTGCAACCTGCAATCAAGCAGTAGAACCACGGGATGCAGACGAACCCCGTCATTAGCTACCAGACATTCCGCAGGTTCTGAGTCCAAAGCGGCGACCATGGTCTGTAGGGTCGCCGAGTCTATTAGTGGACAGTCGCAGGGCACGGTCAGTAAATAATCGGCGTTGCAGTGGCGCATTGCACTCAGGACTCCAGCGAGCGGCCCATCAAAGCTGGAACTGGCATCGGCCACCACAGGACAGCCAAAACGTCCGTACTCCGAATGATTCCGGTTTGCATTGATGATCGTTTCGTCGACAACCGAATGGAGCGCGGCTAGCGCGTACTCGACCAGCGCCTTGCCGGCAATGGATACCAGGCCTTTGTCACTACCGCCCATACGGCGAGCCTGCCCGCCTGCGAGAACAACCCCAGCGATCTTTGCTCGTGTATCCGTCATGATGATATTCTTGCGTTACGATCTCTCGAGCCGGTTTCACTCGGTTTGCAGTTTATTCGGTTGGAGGCTCCGGCCTTTCGCGCGTTACCGTGTCCTCTCAATATGTCATTATGCACAGATTCTTTGCTTTTTTGCTGGCCGCTCTCCTGTCGACCGGTTGTGCGAACCAGCCTGCAACGACCGAGGGCGATTTCATCCAGTATCACCAAGCCCGAACCGCCAAGCCATACGATGATGTTCTGGCTGAACTAAAGGTCGCAATCGCAGAGCACAACTTCAGAATCACCTCTCACAGCCGGGTTGGCAAGGTAATCCGTCAACGCGGCACTGCCGGCTTTCCGGATTATGATACCATCCAGTTCTGTAACCTGAGCCACGCTAAAACACTGATAGAACTTTCCGTGGACGCCGTGCGGCACATGCCCTGCAGTGTGGTCCTCTACAATACCGGCGAGGAGACAACGATCAAGACCCGACTCCTGCCGGTTCACACCGACAACCCCGCACTGAACCGATTCTCGGAATCGATCAATAGAATACTCAGAGACATCGTCGATTTCGCCGCGGAGATTTGAACAATCCATCAGGATTCATACAATACGGCATCCATATCAACACAATTCTCGCAGGAATCAAATCATGAACACGCCGCATCG
>JANXGZ010000337.1 GCA_024958995.1 Methylococcales bacterium
GGGTCATAAACCGCCGCGAATGCCTCGACATATTCGTGCGCGAGTTCTTCCATCGGGCGTTGCGGTACATAATTGGGTAGCGAAGTCTGATTGATGTCGCTATCGGTGTTGAGAAGCCGGTTCTCTTTCGTCAACCGATCCCACAACGCCGTGTTCGGCAACGCCTGGAGCATGCTGAAATTGGCAGTCGGTATGGCAGTGTCGTTGATGAATTGAACAATTCGGTCACCGGCTCCACGCTTCTCCCCGTCGAAGCCGATAATGAATCCCCCCATTGGCCGAAGCCCATGCTCAATCAGGGTTTGAACCGAGTCTGCCATCGGATTTCGTGTATTCTGGTACTTTCGGGTAATGGTCAGAGCCTCTTCATCGGGTGTTTCGATGCCGAGAAAGACCGAGTCGAAGTTACAGGCAACCATCAGCCGCATGAGTTCCTTGTCTTCGGCAAGATCGATGGACGCCTCGGTATTGAAGGTAAAGGGATACCCTTTCTCCTTTTGCCATTCGAGCAGTTCCCGTAGCATCTGCTTGGCATTTTTCTTGTTGCCAATGAAGTTGTCATCGACCATCAGGATACTTCGACGCCATCCCAGTTCATATAGAAGATCCAGCTCAGCCAGAATCTGCTGAGGAGACTTGGTCCTCGGCCGTCTTCCGTACAGGGTGATGATATCGCAAAATTCACAAAGGAAGGGACAGCCTCGAGAATACTGTATGGCCATGGTGTCATAGGCCTCCAGTTCGTAAAGATCAAAACGCGGTACCGGAGTCGAGGTCACATCGGGTTTTTCGCCCTCCGCCGTGAACGTGCCCCCTGTTTCGCCCTTTTCCAGCGCCTCCAGGAATAGTGGCAGTGTCAGTTCGGCTTCATCCAACACCAGGTAGTCCGCTCCGGCGCGCTCCATATCCTCAGGAACGGAGGTTGGATAAGGTCCTCCTACGGCAACCGGCTTTCCCCTCTTCTTGGCCTCGCTAATCTGATCCGCCATGTCGGCTCGTTGAACGATCATCGCCGATAGCAGCACGATATCCGCCCAAGCCCATTCGTCCTCGGTCACGGGCCGGATGTTACGATCAACCAGCTTGAATTCCCAGGAATCCGGAAGAAGAGCAGCCACTGTCGGAAGCCCGAGTGGCGACACCAGGACCTTGCGGCCCACCAGTTCGAGAACTCGCTCAAATGACCAAAAGGTTCTAGGGAATTTTGGGTAAATCAGTAGGCAGCGCATTGCATGGCCCTTGGTCGTAACCCCGGTTGTTTGATTCTTGTGCGACGGTACATCTCGGTCCTATCCCAAGCTTTTAACGGACCTTTAATCGGAAAGCCCGGACTTCCTGTGCGACCCCAACCTTGCCTTAGACTTGGAGAGTCAGAGGGAAGTTGAAAAGGATACCTAAATCCGGCTCGTTCCCCGCATTGAATTATTATGATCGATCCAGGACCCAGTTTCAATCAATCGAACATCCATCCCTTCGGGAGTTTGTACCGTATCCCACTCAGACATAAGACCGCTTTTAGCGCCTTAAACCGACGAGTGTCTACGGAAGTCCCCGTCAAACACCCCGCCCGCAACAGCCCTTTGGATTGACGCAACGATTAGGCATTAAAAAAGCCCCCGGCGAAACCGCCGGAGGCTCTTGAACATCTACCGATGTCATGCGGCGGGAGCTGTTACCCTCCCACCCGATTACAAATGTAATCTTACATGAATACCGGAATCAGAGGCTCATTGAGGATAGCAGACTGTCTGCTGCCGTCTTCCCCGTTGAACCAGATGATGGCACCGAAGCGGCTATCTGGATCATAAATGATGTCAGACATACGTTCGATTTCCCAGGATGCGTCCTGAGCAGTAACCGTAATGGTTTTGGTTTCATCCGGTCCGATAGCACTGTTATCACTGCTGCTCAGCCCATCCGGAGCCAATACGTTTTCAGGATAGAGGGTTTCGTCTTCACAAACACCCGAATCGAGGAAACGAATAGCGCCAGCCTGGAATTCGCACAGCTGAACGGCGGTATCAGATCCATTGTGGATCGTCAGGTCCATAGACATTGCACGACCTGGTACACGGTAGGTAGCGCCGTTCACTTTGACATGAACATTACCGCGTTGGTCAGGAAGAGCAGGAATGTCTCTCAATACACCACCCTGTAAAGGAATGGTAATTGGGTAGGTGCTGTTCGCAGAACCATAGCTGAACAGGACCAAAACGACAGTACCCGCCATGAAGGCGATCGTCATTTTCTTGTCAGCATCAGTAATCAGTTCATTGCGACGGCCACTGTGAGCCATGATCCAGCGAGGCAGGAAGACAGGGCTCTTACAGAAGTACGCCATCCAAGCCAGGCCAACCGCGAACCACAGACCATGCCAAGCCCAAATCGTACCTTCGTTGAAGGTTTCGATGTCAACGGTCTTGCCGGTCAAAGTGGTGATCGGGTTCCGGAACTGAGACATGGAACCGGTTACGTTAACCCATTTACCTGGGCCAATAACCGGGCCACCGCCTTTTACGTTCATCATAGTATGAACGTGCCAGTCACCAGGACGGCGAGCAGTCAGCACTACGCTGAACTCATAGTCAGATCCCAATTTCAGGGAAACAGAACGAGGAACGATACGGCCACCGATATAGGATTCGGAACGGATGAAAACCGGTCCAGGAATACCAATATTCAGGAAGGCGATATCCGGCAGTTCAACAGTTTCCGGCCAACCGGCGAAAACGTGGAATTTACCGTCGATGTTTACCTTTTCGTTTACAGCTACGGAATCACTCGACCAATCCAGGTCATACCAGATGATCGTCCGCATTCTCATGAAGGCAGCCTGAGATTTTTCGCCGTGCGCCATTGCTGACGGGGCGTAGAAGCTCGTGGTTACCAACGCAAGTAGCAGTCCCAGAAAGGACATTTTCGCTACTCTGTCTTTTATTGTTTTCATACATCCTCCTCTTGAAAGAGAAATTGTTTTCATTTTTAGCCTGTCTAAATCCGTCCAGGGTCGAAACCCCTTGAGGCGTTACGCAGACTAATTACACTTTTACGTTCAGTCGATTCCAACAATCAGACAACTAGGTCTGTTGCAGGAATTTCGTGGTGCCATACCAGCGGCCGATGAAGTGCCAAATGAAGTAGATCATGATACAAACAAACGCTGAGAAGAAAGCCGATACAGGAGCAACGTCCTTACCAAACGTTCTCAGAGTACCTTTCTCGATCATACGAATGTATTCCGGTGTACCCGTTCTAACATAGTGGTAACCAGAAATGTCAGCGATGCTCATCAGAATACCGTGGTATTCAACAGGCATGTGCAGACCAGCGATGATCACCCAGTTACACGGATAGAAAACCAGTGCAAATGCAGTCGCACCGAAAACCGCGGTAGCCAGGTAGCTGTTGGTTAGGATCAGAACGCCGTCGAGCAAGATCGCGCCCGGAGTCAAGATAGCCGGAAATACGATGTTGATCGGGAAGTAGGTCCATCCCCAGAAGTTGAAGTAACGGTTAATCCATTCACCCAGAACGAGTGAGATGCAGCACAGTGTAGCGCCAAAACCGATTCTGAAGTGTTCCCAAACGATTGCCTGAACAGCGGCTGGGAATGTAACCAGCATGATCGGGGTAACCGTTACCCAAAGACGACGATCTTTCCAATCGGACCAGAAATCCCAGTCTCCCATTGTCAGCATGGCGTGAACGTGAAAACCGCCAAGGATAACGAAAAACAGAATGAACAATCCAAGATAGTCGATGGTCCGAGAGACCTGTACCGCTTCGGCATGCGACCGAACGGCTGACTGAGTTGAGCTCATAACTTACCTCCTAAAATTATATTATTTTGGTTGACGACCTGAATCCGGGTATCCACTAAAGGTTCTAGTACACAAAGCCCTGTCACCTTTAGAAAGCTGAATACCCAGACACCGGTTATCCTGCCTGATTAATTAAACGTCAGGACAGACGTCTTTTCCGATAAGACCGGTCAGGTCATCAAAGATCTGTGCAAACAGACCCAGAATACCCAGAGCGAACCATCCGAAGAAAACGAAGCCGTAATGGAGCGGTGCTACGAAAAGTTCTTCCATCCACCAGAAGGTGTGACCCCATTCATTCAACCCAACATTCGGGAAGATCATGAAAGGACCAACAACAACTAGAAGGTAAGGAAGCGAAACGCCCTTAGCGAAGTAAGGAAGTCTCGTGTAAGAGTACATGAAGCAGCCGATGCCGGTGCAGATGTAGATCGGGTACGTCATGTAGAACTCGATGATGTGACTTGGTGTGAAGTCAGTATCACGAACGATGGTCTGATGCCACGTGCCATCCTGTTCTGTGAAATAGCTAGCACCCCAATAAACTGCGTTAGCGTATGCAACCAACCATACGAAATGGTGGAAGTGACGACGCAGGATTTCGCGATTGCTCACAGTGGAGAAATCACGGGTACGGGTCTTCCAAAGGTAGGAAGCGATAAAACTAGCTGTTGCAAATTCTAAAGGAACTTCAATCTTTAGAATCGGCATCCAATAGGTGTTGAACTCAGGCGCGAATGCGTCGAGCCCAGCAGACCAGCCATATACACCTTCATACCAACGGACAATCAAATAATAAACGCAGTAGTATGCAATACCGAAGCACCAAAGATTACGTTGGTTCAGTAACGGGGCTTCGCCTGCAGCTGATACGCTTGCTGATGTTGCAGCCATATTAACCTCCAATCATTATATTAGACTTATGCTTCCCCCGATGCCGCTGGGGGTTCTTCTCCCTGTTTGTTTTGCGCAAATACGGCCCACGCAAAACGCCTACTCTTCCTGAGGGTGCTAAGAGTGTATCACCTCACCTAGGGGTGTCAAGGGTTTTTGGGGTGCTTCGAAAGGGGCTTTCCGATCATTTGGATAATACGACTTTATCGTTGATTTTGAGCGAGGTTACACCCCCGTTTACGGCGTATGTACAGTTGATTTTTTCGAACTTTCCTCGGGTGGCTCGCCCGGTCCATTCCAACGCTACCCAGGTCGCCCGGTCCCCATCCGCGGTGGTGGATGCCTCGTAAACTTTTTCACCGGTCGCGTTCTCGATCGCTTTCCGGCACATCAATGTCCCGTGCGAAGTCAATCGAATACCCATCAACAATGTGGCGTCAGCAGCTTTCTCCTCAGCTGTTGGGTCTGAAATAATGATCGTCGCAACCCCCACCAAGATGAAAAATACAAAGCAGACCATCATCAAAACCCATTTGTTCATGGTACAATCCCCTTTTTTCAGAATCACGAATAAGGTCGTTCATTAGCTAGGTGAACGACTTGTCAGCTCCCGATAAATATAACATTTTCGGCACGAAACTAGAATCGACGGCTACAGTAACGCGGCATCTACGCCCAGCGATGCCGTCATCATGTTTGACGACTGACCAAACCCTGGATTGCACACTTAAATTTTTAGAAAGACGCCATGAAAAAACTATTCATTTTTCTCGTTTTTTTTCTCGCGGCATATGTGTTCCTTATAAAAGGAGTCACACCCTTGCTCATGGAGGTCCTGGAGTCTGACTGGCTGTACGTCAAGACCGATGACCCGGCAGAAACAATGAGGCCCGTAGCCAACGAAAATAGCCGCTGGGCAGCGTACCAATGCAGCCAGCACCTGCACGAAAGTTACGAAGACGCCAATTTGGGCCGGCTGACCGAAGGCAATTACATCGCCTGGGCGTTGGGCAATTACCGGTACGTGATCAAGGGCAAGATCCCTACAGACTCCAGTCCATCAGGCGAGTCCTTTTTCTGCAACATCCAGTGGGACGGTGAAGATCAAACAGAATTTTCGAATTGGGAAATCACTCAGTTCGGGTTCCGCGAATCATCGGGCATCGATCCCAGTACCGAAAAGAATATTCCAACCCTGATGGCAATGGGTGCTGCCGCGTTCATGGGCTTGCTTTCCCTTTATTTCTTCTGGCCGGGTGCCCGCAGCAGCACTGACGACGACGAGTAAAACAAAGACGATGTCCGAGTTCGGGCTAACAGCCCGAACTGGAAAACTACAGGCAGAGGACCTGAACCAAAACAGCGAACCCTGGACGTTTCATTGACATCGATAGGGACCTCTGCAACCTGGCTTTCCCGTTTGGCGCGGTTTTGAGTTTGTTCCACAAGCGCTCTGACAGGAGGGTCATCAGACCGACGACTTTCGGAGCCCCGCTGATTGCGACCGCATCGACCAGACAGTACCAGGCCGCAACCCCGCTCGGCGGATTGCCCTGTGTCAGGCCGGACGCCGGATCGATCACCACCCAGCGCCAGGTCCCCAAATAAGTTCCGACCAATTCCAGCCAACTGGTAATAAAAAACGCGGCCAGATACAACCGCGGTGAGGGCCCCTTGAAAAGGCAAAGGACAAAGGCCAGAAACAGCAGGAATCCAACGACGTCTTGACGCTGTGCAAAGACCAGCCCCCAGACAGCCCAGACTGATCCGACCAGAAGAACCCCTGCACTGATTGAGTTCCGGTTCAGAACAAACGGATCCGAACGCGCCAGAACCACTGCCGTCAGGTAAACCAGCCCGTGCCCCGGCGGTACGAATGCAGGTACCGTGTTGAGGCGATAAACGTAGCCCTCCATGTACACCGATGCGAAATACTCGCCCACAGTTGCAAACGCGATCGCGACGCAAACCTGGGCTCGGACCTGTTCGTTCTCACCGGCCAGTAGAACAAAGAGACACAGCCATGCACCCACCCCAAGGGTATTTTGAAAAACCATGTCCGACCCGCCGTCGAGGTAAAAACAGATCGGCACGAAAAGAAAAGTCAGTCCAGCGGCAATGTACTCCCGTGGAATACGTTCGCAGGTTCTGGTCAAGCTGAAGACATTAGCAACCATGGGTCGATTCAGAATTCGATCAGTATCATGAGTTCCACAGATTCCCTATCGCCCATCAACGACTGGGCAGATGGGCCCCTTCGAACGATGGTTGATGGTGTTCACGAAACGGCAACGGCAATGACCACGTAACGCAAAAATTTTCCGGCGACAATCACGACAAGCGACAGGAGGAAGGGCAAGCGCAGCCATCCTGCCGCAAAACACAGGGCGTCACCAATGACCGGCAACCAGGAAAAAAACAGGGCAGGGACGCCCCAGCTTCTGACCCGGATCATCGCGGTTTCGTTGATCCGTGCCGCAAACCACCCTGGCCCGACACCTTTCGAACCCAACAGTCCAAGCACCCAGGTGGTCAAGGCACCAAGAGTATTGCCGACGGTGGCCGTCACCACCAGCAACCCCGGCGAAATGCTTCCCTGGGAAACCAGCCAGCCAAGAATGGCCTCGGAACCGCCCGGTGCGATAGTCGATGAAATGAAGGCGCTGACGAACAAGCCCCACAGGGTCGGAGCGACGTCAGCCCCGATTTCTGACAATGGGAAAAACACTGAGTGCGTCTCGCGAGAGTAGTAGCTTCACCCGGACGGAAGATTCAAGATTCGTCCGACCGACCCGGAAGCGTTCAACTGATCAGGACTTGTCGCCTGATTTTGCCACTAATCCGGACACGAACTGCTTGACCCGTCCGGCGTAATTCACCAAGACAGCAAAGATGCGGGCCGGATAGCTCGCGGCTCCAGCGGAGAATCGCTCCCGATTCTCCGCATTCAGCATCTGCGTAGCCATGGACCGGTACAGTTGCACGGGTCGCTGAATCAAGCCCTTGACAAA
>JANXGZ010000100.1 GCA_024958995.1 Methylococcales bacterium
GGGGCCGATGAAACTGATAAAATCAAGGGTCGGCCAAGCAGCGAAATCAAACGCTTGCTGGGCTACGTGGATGAGTTCGAGCTGATACACCGGGACAACATGGTCCTGCTGTAGCAGTCAGTTTTGATTCGTGGAAGAGCATGAGGGTGTGGCTGGTTGATTCTGTCTTGATCAACCCGGCTAAGGCTTCGTCGGGTTTTTCCAGCGATCGGACTCTGGCCTGGCGACCCGCATACCGATGATTGGGGTGCGGATTGGCGTTTTTGTCAGGCTTTTAGCCCGCGCACCTGATTGTTCAGGCGACTCTTGTTGCGTGCAGCCTTGTTCTTGTGGATCAGTCCCTTGTTAACCGCAGAGTCAATCACCGGAACGGCGTTTCTGTACGCTGTCTGGGCCTGCTCGAGATCTCCCTGTGCGACGGCTGCAATGACTTTCTTGATTGCGGTGCGAAGATTACCGCGTTGCCCAGTCTTACGGGATCTTATCTGGACGGCCTGACGAGCCCGCTTTGCGGCTGATAGTGAATTTGCCATATGGATTCTTTACTGGATTAAGAAACGAAATAGCCGTGCATTATCTGGTTTCGGACTGACCGTGTCAACTAGTGACGGACGATTTTCCGCTAGCTTGTGGCGTGCATGGCTTGGTGGGCGGTTTGGCAAGACCATCTCTGACCTCTATCAACTGTTTTTGACCTGTTTGTCGGCTTTGAGGCCCTTGTCACGCATAGCTGGTTCTGTTTAAGTAGGCCCGTTTGCGGGACTTGGGCACGAGGAGGAAAAAAACTGAGCGGTCAACTGATCCGGTCAACCATCGTCGTTAGTAGTATGACCATGATATCCCGGGTTCTCGGATTTGTCAGGGACATGGTCTTCGCGCGATTTTTCGGTGCTGATGCCGGTACCGATGCTTTCTTTGTCGCCTTCAAGATTCCAAACTTCCTGCGTCGCTTGTTTGCCGAGGGGGCTTTTTGCCAGGCCTTTGTCCCGGTGCTTTCCGACTACAAGAAAAAAGAGACTAGGGAAGGACTACAGGCCTTTGTCGACCGTACAGCCGGAACCTTGGCCCTAGTGCTGATCCTCGTTACCGTGATCGGTATCCTGGCTGCTCCGTTTCTGGTCCTGGTGTTTGCCCCGGGATTCGCATGGAACGGAGGACGCTATGAACTGACGGTGGAAATGCTTCGGATCACCTTTCCCTATCTGTTCTTCATTTCGTCGACGGCTTTCGCAGGATCCCTGCTGAATACTTTCGGTCGTTTTGCGGTTCCTGCGTTTACCCCTGTCTTGCTGAATGTCTGTCTGATCATGGCTGCCGTATGGCTGGCACCGTTAATGGATGAACCGGTTTTGGCCCTTGCCTGGGGTGTTTTTGTGGCGGGTGCCGTTCAGTTGTTGTTTCAGTTTCCGGCCTTGAAGCGAATGGGTATTGTTCCAAGGCTGAGGCTGGGATTCCATGATCCCGGCGTCATGAAAATCCTGCGACTGATGGGGCCGGCCATACTGGGGGTGTCGGTGACGCAGATCAATCTGTTGTTCGATACCCTGATCGCATCGTTTCTGGTGTCGGGCAGTGTTTCCTGGCTTTACTATTCGGATCGTCTGGTTGAATTTCCGCTGGGCCTTTTCGGAATTGCACTGGCCACGGTGATCCTGCCGGCCCTGTCTAAAAGTCATGCAGCGGAGGAGATGAAGACGTTCTCTGCATCCATGGACTGGGGGCTTCGCTGGGTGTTGATCATTGGTCTGCCAGCCGCGGTCGGCCTGTTCCTGTTGGCTGAACCGGTGCTGAGTACTTTGTTCCAGTACGAACAATTTTCCGAAGACGATGTACTGATGGCTGCGCAGAGTCTCAAGGCCTATAGTCTGGGGCTTCTGGCCTTCATGCTGATCAAGGTACTGGTCCCTGGGTTTACCTCCCGACAGGATATGAAGACCCCGGTGCGTTTCGGAATCTACGCAATGGTCACCAATATGACCCTGAACGTCATTCTGGTTTTTCAGCTTGCGCATGCCGGGCTTGCTTTGGCAACGTCGCTGGCGGCTGTTCTCAACAGTGTGCTGTTGCTACGGAAACTGCTGGCGGACGGGATTTTTGTTCCCCGGCCGGGCTGGCTTGCCTTTGCCGGCAGGGTCGTGGTAGCGAACCTGGTCATGGGGGCCTTGCTTTACCTGTATGTTAATCCGGTAGCTTGGTTTGCCTGGAATACGACTGAGAGAACCTTGAACCTTTTGTTGTGGATTGCGCTCGGAGTATTGGCCTATATTGCGGTGTTGCTGCTTTCGGGTCTGCGCCCATCACACTTGTCGATTGAGAAGGGCTGAAACCTGCGCCTGCTAGGGTGGAGGCAGCCCAGTTTGTCCCTAGGTGTCTGCGGGCATCACGGGCAGCGGGCCGGGGTAACGGAAAATGTGCGATCTGCGATGCTGTCACATCGGTTCCGTGCTTAATTAGGGGGTGGAAGTTACACACCGTGGCTATGGCGAATGCCGCAACCTTCTTGCGGACGCGTCTTCTGGGTTAAAATTAACTGCTTTATCGTACAGGTGGGAATTTTCGAGGTCTAATCCATGCGTGTCATCCGAGGTTTGATTAACCAGCCAAGAATGCCTCGCGGGTGCGTTGCCACGATTGGCAATTTCGATGGCGTTCACCTCGGACACCAGGCGGTTATTACCAAGCTGGCTGGCAAGGGCAGGGAGATGAACCTGCCCGTGGTGGTGATTCTGCTAGAGCCCCAGCCGCTTGAGTATTTCGGCTCGAGAAAGGTACCGGCAAGGCTTAGCCGCTTGCGGGAGAAAGTGACCCTGCTGGGAAGGTTGCCTGTGGATGAGGTCCTGATACTCCGTTTCGATCAGGGGTTGTCTAAGCTGTCGCCTGCGGAATTTGTCTCCAAGATCCTGGTCAAGGGTCTGGTAACCAAGTACTTGGTGGTTGGCGATGACTTCCGGTTTGGCTGCAATCGAGAAGGCGATTACCCGATGCTCCAGGATCTTGCGAGTGAAGCTGGCTTTGTGGTGGAAGATACCGGTTCCCACAACATCGAAAGCCAGCGCGTCAGCAGTACATTGATCCGTGACGCCCTCGCGGTTGGAGACCTGGATAGAGCCAAAGGTTTTCTTGGCAGGCCGTTTTCCATGGTCGGCCGGGTCGTGCATGGCAGAAAGCAGGGGCGTTCAATCGGGTTTCCAACCGCCAACATCCCGTTATTTCGTAAAAATTCTCCTGTCTTGGGCGTTTTTGCCGTTACAATGCTTGGTTGGATGAACTGCGAATGGCGAGGCGTCGCCAATGTTGGGATACGGCCCACTTTTAGCGGTACCCCTCACTTTCTGCTGGAGGTTCATCTTTTCGATTGCGAAGCGGACCTTTACGGCCGAAACGTGGAAGTGAGGTTCCATGAAAAGATTCGTAACGAACACCGATTCGAGTCGGTTGATGAACTGAAATTGCAGATTGGGTTGGATGCCATTATTGCCCGGGAGATTCTTGATCGTCGCCTGGGAGCGGTGAACGATTGATTTCGTGCTTGCCAGCAGCGCTGTGCGCAGTGCCGACAGATTGCAGTTCAGTGGGCAAAAGTGGTTCGTCCATGCAGTGAGACCGGGCTGGTTAAAGAAGCTGGGATTAATTTCAGCAGCCCCGTGTACCAGCCACGACATTTCTAGAACAATACTTTCTTGATGTTTGAAATTCAGAATGGACTATAAGAAAACTCTAAACCTGCCGAAGACAGGGTTTCCGATGAAAGCCAATCTGGCGAACAAGGAACCTGGCCGATTGAAACAATGGAACGAGGCCGACCTGTACATGCAGATTCGGGAACAGTTCGCCGGCAAGCCGAAATTCATCCTGCATGACGGACCGCCGTACGCAAATGGGGCGATTCATATTGGCCACGCGGTGAACAAGATCCTTAAGGACATCATCATCAAGAGCAAAACCATGAGCGGTTTCGACGCGCCTTATGTTCCGGGCTGGGATTGTCACGGTTTGCCGATTGAGTTGATGGTGGAAAAGAAGAAGGGCAAAGCCGGACGCCAGATCGAGCCCGCAGCATTCCGTACGGCCTGCCGCGAATACGCGTCGAAACAGATCGATTTGCAGCGTGACGAATTCGTCCGCTTGGGCGTTTTCGGTGACTGGAAGAACCCCTACCTGACCATGGATTTCGCCTTCGAAGCGGATATTATTCGGGCGCTCGGAAAAATTGGGGCAAGGGGCTTTATCGATAAAGGTGCAAAGCCGGTTCACTGGTGTACCGATTGTGGTTCCGCCCTGGCAGAAGCAGAAGTCGAGTACGAGGACAAGCATTCCCCGGCAATCGATGTTCGCTTCAGGGCTCTGGACTCCGAAGACCTGATGAGTCGTTGCAGTACTGTTTCCGGCGACGCTGGCGAAGGCCCGTGTTCGGTCGTTATTTGGACTACCACCCCGTGGACCCTGCCAGCCAACCAGGCGGTTGCACTGCATCCGAAACTGGAATACGCAGTGGTACAGTGTCGCGTTGGTGGTGAATCGGAGAGATTGATTATCGCCGATGATCTGTTGAAAGGAGCCATGGAGCGATACGGTGCCGACCAGTACAAGGTGGTTGCATATTGCATGGGCGATGCGCTGGAGCATGTGCGACTTGCGCATCCGTTTTACGATCGGGACGTTCCGGTCATCCTGGGCAATCATGTGACCACCGAGGCGGGCACCGGTGCTGTACATACCGCGCCGGGGCATGGCCAGGATGACTACGTCGTTGGACAGAAATACGGTTTGCCGGTGGATAACCCGGTGGCGGACAACGGCACGTTCAAAAGCAGTACCGAACTGTTTGCGGGTGAACACGTGTTCAAGGCCAATTACCATGTGCTGGAAGTTCTGGCCGAGCGCCACAGCTTAGTTTATCAGGAAACCATAGAGCACAGTTATCCTCATTGCTGGCGGCACAAGACCCCGATTATTTTCCGTGCGACTCCGCAGTGGTTTATCTCTATGGAGAAGGGCGAGTTGCGGGCCAAGGCGCTTTCCGGCATCAAGGATGTGCAGTGGATTCCTTCCTGGGGGCAGGCCAGGATCGAGGGCATGGTCGATGGAAGGCCGGACTGGTGTGTTTCGAGGCAGAGGAACTGGGGCGTGCCGATGGCGTTCTTCGTCCACAGGGAAAGCGGAGAATTGCACCCGCGCACATCGGAGATTATCGAGGAAGTAGCGCAACGGGTGGAGAAAGAAGGGATCGAGGCGTGGTTTTCGCTGAAGCCGGAAGAACTGCTCGGTGAAGAAGCGCCCAACTACCAGAAGATCGTTGATACCCTTGACGTGTGGTTCGATTCGGGGGTTACGCATGCCTGCGTACTTAAGCGCAGGGAGCAGCTTGGTTTTCCTGCTGACCTGTATCTTGAAGGATCTGATCAGCACAGAGGCTGGTTCCAGTCATCGCTGCTTGCATCCGTGGCGATGAACGATGTTCCGCCATACAGGGCCGTATTGACCCATGGATTTACCGTCGATGCCAAGGGCCACAAGATGTCAAAATCCAAGGGAAACGTTGTGGCGCCGCAGAAGGTCATGAACAACCTTGGCGCGGATGTCCTTCGCCTGTGGGTGGCGGCGACAGATTACCGCGGGGAAATGAGTGTTTCGGACGAAATCCTGAAAAGGACCTCCGATGTTTACCGGCGCTTGAGGAACACGGCGCGCTACCTGCTGGCCAACCTGAGCGGCTTCGATCCGGAGTTGCACCGGGTGCCTCCGAAGCAGATGATAGCGTTGGACCGGTGGGCCGTGGATCGTGCCTGTTGCCTGCAGAAAGAGGTGATCAGTGCCTACGATTCCTACCATTTCCTGGATGTGTACCAGAAGGTTCACAATTTCTGCGCGGTCGATTTGGGCGGTTTTTATCTGGACATCATCAAGGACCGGCAATATACGACGGCCGGAAACAGCCTTGCCAGACGGTCGGCGCAGACAGCCATGTTTCATATTGCAGAAGCCCTGGTGCGATGGCTGGCACCGATCCTGAGTTTTACCGCCGACGAAATTTGGGAGCACTTGCCGGGTAAACGTTCTACTTCGGTGTTCCTTGAAACTTGGTATCAAGCGCTTTTCGAGCTGGACAACAAACAAGCCATGAACCGTGATTACTGGAACCGGGTGATCCAGGTGCGCGAATGCATTGGAAAGGAACTGGAACAACTCAGAGAGCAGGGAAAGATCGGCTCCTCACTAGATGCCGAGGTCGAACTCTATTGCGATTCGGATCACCTGTCCGTTCTCGGCCAGCTGGAAGAAGAATTGCGTTTCGTGCTGATTACTTCTGTGGTTCGCGTGTGCTCGGATGAAGACTGTCCGCAGGATGCCCGTGAAACTGAGCTCAAGGGCTTACGGATCCGCGTTAGTCCGTCGGGCCACGAAAAGTGTGTCCGTTGCTGGCATTACCGGCCTGACGTGGGTGAAAATCAGGAGCACCTAGAACTCTGTGGCCGTTGTGTGACCAACGTAGCCGGTTCCGGCGAAACCCGGCGTTTCGCCTAGGAGGACGCATGTCCCGTTGGTTCCTGCTGTCCCTGTTGGTGCTGATCGTTGACCAGGTCAGCAAGGTGACCGTTGCCAGCAGTATGCACCTCTACGAATCGATCGCGCTGGTTCCGTCGTTCCAACTGACCTACGTTCACAATCCCGGTGCCGCCTTCAGTTTTCTAAGCGACGCTGGCGGATGGCAACGCTGGTTCTTTATCGCTCTGTCTTCGGTCGTCAGTGTCCTGATTAGCATATGGCTGGTGCGGTTGCCAGCGGCTCTGCGTTGGCAGGCTACAGGCCTGGCGCTGGTATTGGGCGGAGCGGTTGGGAACCTGGTCGACCGGGTGCTTTATGGCTATGTCATCGATTTTCTGGATGTTTACTACCGGTCCTGGCACTGGCCGGCCTTCAATGTTGCGGATGCCGCGATCACCATTGGCGCAGTGATTCTGCTGGTTGACTCGTTCAGGAACCCAGACAGTCTACTTCAGGAGCTGAAGTGACCGGTTGGTTGATCCCGTTGTCAGGGCTCGAGCCACTGTGTGGTGCTGATCTGTTCTAACGGACAGCATTGTTCGGCAACATCGCCTTACCCGGCGATCAGCTTGAACAGTCTTTCCCAGTTAAACTGGATGCCCGGGTCGGTTTTCCGTCCGGGTGCGATGTCACTGTGTCCGGCGACCCGATCACGGGACAGGGTTGGGTATTGATCGATCAGGCTGAGAATTATCTGCGCGAGCTGGTGGTATTGCACATCCGCAAAGGGTGAATCGTCAGTTCCTTCGAGTTCGATGCCGATGGAAAAATCGTTGCACCTGGGTTGTCCATCGAAGCTTGATTTTCCCGCGTGCCAGGCCCGCATTGAGAATGGTACGTACTGGGTAATTTCGCCCGTCCGGCGAACCAGGGCATGGGCTGACACTCTGAGTCTGGAGATCGATACATAGTCGGGGTGCACCTTCGGATCCAGTCGGTTCTGGAACAGTCGGTCGATGTCTTTGCCTCCAAAGGCTCCGGGTGGCAAACTGATGCAATGGACAACGATCAGGGTTGGCTCACTACCGGCCGGTCTTTCGTCGTGGTTCTCGGACGGAACCCTACGTACGTTTTCAAGCCAGTGATTCCTGATGGTGAAATCGTTCATCCGGATGCTGGGTGCCTAGCAGGTTGAGTCCTAGGCGAACAGCAAAGTCGCTCGGGCCTAGATGCCTTTCATTCGAGCGCCACGTATGCTGTTTTGCCTGTATGAATATCGGGTGTTCCAAATACAGAGTCCAAAGGGTACCCGTTTGTTGTTTCCGGGTCGACAGGAGAGGAACGATGTATTTTTATACTTCCGAGGCCGA
>JANXGZ010000035.1 GCA_024958995.1 Methylococcales bacterium
CTTGAAATGACTTCGAGGTAACTTTCTTCGGTGGTTGCTGGGTTATGGACATTCAGCAGTTGCAGTACTTCGCCTTCGGCAATCGCCGTTGTGGTATGGGAAACCAGATTCATGACGCGCATGCTGCCGGTGCAAACCATCATCTCGAAGGTTTTTGACAGTAGGTAATCGCCGACGAGAACGCTGGCTGCGTTGCCCCAGACTGCATTCACCGTATTTCTCCCGCGTCGCAGGTCCGAGTCGTCGACCACGTCGTCGTGAAGCAGGGTGGCGGTGTGGATGAATTCGACTACGGCTGCGAGCGTCAGGTGGTGATTCTCCTCGTAGCCCAGTGCCTTTGCCGCCAGAAGGAGCAGTACAGGTCGGAGTCTCTTGCCGCCACTGCTTACAATGTACTGTCCGATTTGGTTAATCAGTACGACATCCGACGCCAGTTCTTTCAGGATGATCTGATCAACGGCCGCAATATCTTGCCGGGTAAGCTCCCGAATGGATTCAAAATCAATTGGACCGTTGTTTTTCACGGTTTTTTTCTGGGGAGGTCATTGGATTCAGTGAACATATACGTGCAGCCTGGAGTCGGGGTAGATACCCGCACTGTTTGGGTAGAACAGTGTTATTGAGAGGGTCGCGAGGCTTTCGCGCAAAAAAAGAGAAAGGATTGTATCATAGAGAGGATAATTGTATTTGGTTTGACTTTGGGCCAAAGGGAATTTAAAATTTCTTGTTTACTTTCGATAAATCGGCGGGCTGACAGATGTACGCGGTAATTCAAACAGGTGGGAAACAATATCGGGTCGAAGAAGGACAAACTCTGAAATTCGAAAAACTCGAGGTTGATGAAGGTGCTGAAATCGAATTTGACCGGGTGTTGCTGGTCAGAACCGACGACGAGGTAAAGGTTGGAAAGCCTTTTATCGATGGTGGTCTAGTGACTGCAACGGTTCAGTCGCAGGGGCGGCACAAGAAAGTCAGCATTCTTAAGTTCAAGCGGCGCAAACAACATATGAAACGTATGGGACACCGCCAGTATTATACGGAAGTTCAGATTACTGGAATTTCCGCAGGATAAATACACACTGGAGTATATAAATGGCTCATAAGAAAGCAGGCGGTAGTTCTCGGAACGGTCGTGACTCGGAGTCCAAGCGACTTGGCGTCAAGCGTTTCGGCGGCCAGATCGTATCAGCGGGCAGTATCATTGTGCGTCAGCGGGGCACGCGCTTCCATCCGGGGCAGAATGTCGGGTGCGGTAAGGATCACACTCTGTTTGCCAAGGTTGATGGGCGGGTGGTTTTCAATGTCAGAGGGCCGCTGCACCGCAAGTACGTAAACGTGGTTGAAGCCTGAGACCGTTTCCCGGCCGATGACTAATCGGCAGCGGATAAACGAGAGCCCTGTTTTTTGACAGGGCTTTTTTATTTTTCAGGGCTGACTTTTCTTCAGGAGCCGATGACCTTCAGTTTTCGGAGTGGTTGGAATGAAATTCGTTGATGAAGTTGAAATTAGCGTTGAAGGAGGCGATGGCGGAAACGGCTGCGTAGGTTTCAGGCGGGAAAAATACATTCCGCTGGGGGGGCCGGACGGTGGTGATGGCGGCGATGGTGGTAGCGTTTACCTGGTCGCCTCGGAAAACATGAATACCTTGGTGGATTTTCGTTTTCATGTGACTCATCGGGCCGAGCCGGGACAGAAGGGTTCGGGTGGAAACCGGACTGGAAAGAGCGGCGAGGATCTGCTGGTCAAGGTTCCTAACGGCACCCATGTTTCGGATATGGAAACCGGTGAACTGATCGGCGAACTGCTGGTCGAAGGCCAACGCCTTCTGGTTGCTAAGGGTGGGTTTCATGGCTTGGGAAATACCCGCTTCAAGAGTAGCATCAACCGGGCTCCGAGAAAGGCAACCAAGGGGTCGCTTGGCGAAAGACGGAGCTTGCAGCTTGAATTGAAGCTGATTGCGGATGTCGGCCTGCTGGGGATGCCAAATGCCGGGAAATCCAGCCTGATTCGCCAGGTTTCTTCTGCCCGGCCGAAGGTCGCGGATTACCCCTTCACCACTCTGCAT
>JANXGZ010000209.1 GCA_024958995.1 Methylococcales bacterium
CCCCTGAAACGGTAGATTGACTGCTTGGGGTCGCCAATCAGTGTCAGCACCGATTGCTTGGCCTGCCCATAGATCCCGCGGAAAATTTCATACTGGACGCGATCGGTATCTTGAAATTCATCAATCATCGCGACCGGGAAACCCTGCCTCAGGCTTCGAGCGAGTTCCTCACCCAGCGTCCCCGTGAGAGCCGTGTGCACCTGAAGCAGCTGGTCGTCGTAGGTCATGACACGGTGCTTTTCCCT
Organism: Methylococcales bacterium; assembly: GCA_024958995.1. GTDB lineage: Bacteria > Pseudomonadota > Gammaproteobacteria > Methylococcales > UBA1147 > UBA1147. The sequence goes on from JANXGZ010000209.1 coordinate 246, forward strand.
GGCCGCGGCAGCGTGTTTTCGGGAAAACTGGTTTGCTTCCTGCAAAATCCGGACTCTGGCCTTGGCCACAAGGCGGTCCATCTGCTGCCACGTGTCCTGGCATTGCATGAAGAACGGCTCCTTCAAAGCGGGATCGGATCCCCGTTTGCTCTCGGTACTGTATTTGTCGAGTGATGTGATGGAGAGAAAAAACAGGGTTCCGGGGTTCGCGGCCAATCCCGGCGTATTCAGGTATCTATCAATGCGTCCGATTGTGTCCTCAAGCCGGTGCTGGCCGTATGGGGATGTCCTTGCCCGGCTGAGCGCCCTGGATTCGGACAGAATCCTGATAATAGCGGTTGATCGTTCTTTCCAGGTGGCGGCTATTTGCTTAAGATCTGGGCCCAGCTGATCCCACTGTGCATAAAGTTCTTCCAACGATTCCGCGACTCGGGGTTCCAGCCGCCGGGGTTGAACTCCGCGCAGTGAACGCAGTCGCCGACCCAATTCTTCGGCTGTACCGACAGCCGACAGAAGCAGCCGCGCCCGACCGGTATTCAGTTCATAGGTATTGATGCGCCACCAGTCCTGCAACGCCTGACACCAGAATTCCTCATCGTCAGCAATGAATTCGTTATCATAGGATTGACCGCTGAAAAAGGCATAGTCGGCGAGTACCCGCTGGCAAAAGCCATGGATGGTGTAGATGGCAGCTTCGTCCATGGTACGTATTGCCAGTGTGACTCGGTCAATGATTCTTTTTCCCCCCGATGCATCCCTGTTTTGTTCAACAATACAGGCGAAGAAGGCGTCTTCACTTGGCCCTGGGTATTGCAAGAAATGCAGAAGTTCGGCAAGCCTTGCCCTGATTCTGCCTCTCAGTTCCTCTGTTGCGGCGTTGGTAAAGGTGACAACCAGGATTTCACTGCACCCAGTACCGTCCAGTATGTAACGGATGAATAGGTTGGCGATTGTGTATGTTTTGCCAGTGCCAGCGCTGGCTTCGATCAGGTTGATGCCTTCGCCGGGAAAATTCAGTACGGACTCAGGATCCAACGGCCTAAATTTGGTTGTGACATTCATATCGGCTCCCCATGGATAAGGGCATCCTGATAGAAGGCCATCGAACATCTGGCAAACTCGGGATCTTCCAGAAGATTGCCTTCGAGTCCACGCACTGCCATGCGAACATACGGATCGTCCTGTTCGCCGGGGAATCCTCGGGTATATACTCCTTGCCACGGTTTCTTGGCGCTGGAAAAGGCCCGTTCGGGTTTCCCTCTGATTTTCTCACGTGCCCACTCGTAGCTTGACTTTGGCAGGATCGCGAGCGGAGCACGGATGCTGTACAGGTATTGTTGGATGTATTTGTTCAGGAAGTCGTGCGCCTGGTTTTCAGGTAGTGGCGCATACTGCCATCCTTGATCCATGCAGACCAGGCGGGCGCATTCACCACTGCGGTAGTGGCCATGAGTCGAGAGGCAAAGATGGTCAATCCACAGAGCCAGAAGCTGGCTACCGCCGAATTTCGAAGGGCTGAACTGCAACAGTCCCTTTCCGGGGTAATAGTTACGAAGCTTGCCGGCAAGCACATGGGCGTCCGCAAAGTCGATTTCGATAGTTCGTCCTGAGGAGGGAACATGGGCGTAATCGCTGAGTCTGGAAAGCCAGATACGGCTGTTTTCCAGGACCTCTTCCCTGGATAGGGTGCCCATGCTTCCGTGGGGAAAGAAGTTCGCCTTTTCACCTTGTCTGAAAGAGGCTTCACCGGAAGCCATGAACCGTTCAGCCAGATCCATTTTAAGACGCCATTGATCAAGGGAGCTCAGGGAGAATACCTCGCTATCCTCGCTTTGTACGGGTTCCGAAAAGCGGATTTTCAGACCCCGGCTAAAAAAGAAACGCAAGGGATGTCGGATAAACTGGTGGAACCGTGGAAGATCAAGTACTCGAAAACCGTGACCCGTTTCGGTGATCGAGACGACGGGCCATTGAACCCTAGATTTGTTGGCGGGCGGGTGCATAAGGGTCAAGGCGACACCGTGCCAGTATTGATCGTAACCAGGGCGACTAAGATTGAAAACCCTGGCGTTGAAAGGCTGCATTGGATGCAATACGGTTAGCTGTTCGCTGGGCTTTTGATCGTCAGGGCCTTTTTCTAGAGCTGAACGGTCAATGAAATCAACCAGATCGCGGACCAGGACAGAGGGTTGGCATTCGCTGTTATCGCGCATGTCCCGACCGGTATAGCTAATATAAAAAATATCCCGAGCACACAGCAGGGTTTCCAACATCAGGTAACGATCTTCATCACCTTTGACGGGATCTCCCGGTTTCCATTCGCGTCTCATGACATCGAAATCCACACTTTGCTGCCGGCGAGGAAAATCAGGTTCGTTCATTCCCAGTACGCAGATAATCCGAAACGGTAGGCTACGCATTGGCCGCATTCCGCAAAAGCTGATTCCTCCGGAAAAATACCGGTTGGAGCTGGTTTTCTCGCCGAGTTTTCCCCGCAGCCAGTGCAACACCAGA
>JANXGZ010000075.1 GCA_024958995.1 Methylococcales bacterium
GCTGCTCCGCCATGACCTTTGTCAGCGCCGCCGTCAACGTCGTCTTCCCATGGTCAACGTGACCAATCGTTCCAACGTTTACGTGTGGCTTGGTGCGTTCAAATTTTTGTTTGGACATCAGCCCCCCTTATCTATACCGATTTCTTCGTCATTAAAGCTGTTTTCTACGAAAGCAATGGAGCCCACAACCGGATTTGAACCGGTGACCTCTTCCTTACCAAGGAAGTGCTCTACCGACTGAGCTATGTGGGCACAAACTAAAGTTTCTTGGTAGCACCGACCATCCTGCCATGGAGCGGGTGATGGGAATCGAACCCACATCATCAGCTTGGAAGGCTGAGGTTCTACCTTTGAACTACACCCGCGATTGATCCATCCAGTTTAAACCGCTACCGTACTCTAAAAAATAAGTTCTGGTGGAGGGGGGAGGATTCGAACCTCCGAAGGCGGAGCCGTCAGATTTACAGTCTGATCCCTTTGGCCACTCGGGAACCCCTCCCACACGATAGCCGGTCATTTTCACTGATTTAGAAATCAGTGTCAATTAAAATCTATAACGAAAGTCGGAGGCAAAAGTGCTGTAATTTTCCTGCCCGAAGTCACCGCCAGGTGACGGTGGCGAAACATGGTGGGCATTCACTCCGCCAGTCGGATTTTTATCCCCGCGGCGCTTACCTGGAGTGCAATCCGTTCATTGCCTCCACGACCCGGCCAGAGGTGATTTCTGGCATCCGGCCAACCGCGCTTCCAATCGCCGCATTGATCGCTTCTCGGTCCTTCCCTGAAGGACGACCAAGAACATAATCCAGGGTTTGAGCCCGATCCACTGGATGACCAATACCCAGGCGAAGCCGCATGAAGTCTCTGGTACCAAGACCCGCAAGGACATCACGAATTCCGTTATGCCCGCCGTGACCACCCCCAAGCTTTAAACGAACTGTTCCCGGCTCAAAGTCCAAGTCGTCATGAGTGATCAAAATGTTTGTGGCCGGTATCTTGAAATATCGCGCAATTGCCCCAACCGACTGACCGCTTCGGTTCATGTAGGTCAGCGGCTTGAGTAGCAACAGGGTACGATCGGCACAGGCGACCCTGGCAACGAGTCCAGAAAACCGATTTTCCGTGCAAAACACGCCCCCCGCATCGGCGGCAAGCTTGTCGACAAACCAGAACCCGGCATTATGCCGGGTTTCTTCGTACCTGCCGGATGGGTTACCCAAGCCAACAACTAAAAAATAGTCTACCAACCTGCCTGCCTCTACCCCGACAAAGAAACCCCGCCCTATTTATTCGCTATCGCTATCGCTATCGCTATCGCTATCGCCCAGACCGTCAACTTCTTCAGCCGTTTCAACCTCCTCAGCGATTTTGGCTGACTGGATCGACGCGATTACCATGCTTTGTTCACCACCATGCGCCTGCGAGTAGATCTCGACACCCGACGGCGCCGTGACATCCGACAGATGGACCGATCCCCCGAGATCAACTTCAGTCAAATCAACCTCAATGAATTCCGGAATATCACCGGGCAGGCAACTAACGCCCAGTTCAACAACGTTGTGTGTTACCACACCACCTTTCTGTACCCCGATAGACGTAGATTCGCCAATAAAGTGGATCGGTACGTGGATCCGAAGTTTCTCCTTCTCACTGACCCGTTGGAAATCCACGTGCAGGATGACGGATTTACTGGGATGACGCTGAAGATCCTTCAGGATTACGTTTTGGGCTTTCCCATCAACATTCAGGGTCAGCACGTGTGAATAGACTGATTCCGCTTCCAGATTCTTTGTTATCTCTCTGTGTTCCAGCGAAATCATTTCGGGATCCTGGTGGACACCGTACAGGACTCCCGGAACCCGACCAGCCCGGCGCAGCGCACGGGCTGCCCCGGTTCCTGCATCAGACCGACTTTCTGCATTGAATTCAAAGTTACTAGCCATTTATATCTCCAAATTTACAACCACCCCAACCACATACCTAACGGCCAGGTTTAATCGATGTAAAGCGAACTGACTGACTCCTGGCAACTAATGCGCCGAATGGTTTCAGCAAGCATGTCCGCAATCCCCAACTGACGAATCTTTTCGCACTCCATTGCCTGCTGGCGCAAGGGAATGGTATCGGTTACCACCAGTTCATCAAGAACCGAACCGGAGATGTTGTCTACCGCCTGGCCCGAAAGCACAGCGTGCGTACAGTAGGCAACCACCTTCAAAGCACCCTTGTCCTTGAGAGCTTTAGCGGCCTGGCACAGAGTCCCTGCCGTATCCACGAGATCATCAACCAAAACACAACTTCTGCCGTCAACGTCGCCGATGATATTCATTACTCGCGCTTCATTTGCCTTCGGACGGCGTTTGTCGATGATCGCCAAATCCATGTCTCCCAGCCGTTTGGCCAGCGCTCGCGCCCGGACCACGCCACCAACATCCGGGGAAACCACGAGAACATTCTCGTATTTCTGCCGCCAAACATCACCGAGCAACAATGGTGATGCATAGACATTGTCCACCGGGATATCAAAAAACCCCTGGATCTGGTCCGCATGCAGATCGACCGTCAAAGCCCTGTCTACGCCCGCCGCTTCGATCATTCGCGCCACCATCTTCGCCGTAATCGGTACGCGGGCCGAACGTGGCCTTCTGTCCTGCCTGGCATATCCGAAATACGGCATTACAGCCGTCACCGTCGCGGCTGAAGCGCGGCGCAACGCGTCAACCATCACCAGCAGTTCCATCAAATTCTCGTTGGTTGGCGCGTTGGTCGATTGCACCACGAACACATCCACGCCGCGAACGTTTTCCTCGATTTCGACAGCGACCTCGCCATCACTGAAACGTCCGACGCTGGCCATACCCAAACGCATGTTCAATTTTCGGACAATGCCTCGGGCAAGAGGCAAATTCGCGTTTCCAGAAAACACCATCATCGATGCGTCATCAGCCAACTGAACAACCCTCCATGACAACGAACTGCAATTTTAGGATATGGCTGGGGCGCCAGGATTCGAACCTGGGAATGCAGGGATCAAAACCCTGTGCCTTACCACTTGGCGACGCCCCAAATAAACAATAAAAATGCCGGCAAGGCCTCGAGCAAAGCACTTTAGCTAGACAGGCCAAAAACCTCTTCCATCCTGGCATGCAAAGGAGACCGGTTGCATCCTCGCACAACAAAAATCCGATAATCGCCTTTAAGCCCGTCCGCAATAGCCAACGCAGAAGCATGGTCCTCAGCGGCCAAAAACACACAAGCGCCGGTTCCGGTTAATCTTGCCTCCCCAAACCCAGACAAATCTTCCAGAGCCTGTTTTACCGGTGGGTACATCTCTGAAACAACCGGCAGGCAATCGTTGACATCGAACCCGGACAAAAAACGCTCTATTGTGACGGGTGGATTATCCCTTGTCAATGAAGGCGCCCTGAAGACCTCTGCTGTCGCCACCTGACAATCAGGCACCAGAACAACGTACCATTGTTCGACAGGACTAATCGGCTTAAGAACTTCACCAACTCCCTCCGCCCAGGCCGATTGACCAAAGACGAATACCGGTACATCGGCACCCAGGCTCAGGCCGATCGTCATCAGTTGATCAGGGGAATAGCCCAGTTCCCAGATCCGGTTAAGGACGGCTAGCACGGTGGCTGCATCGGAACTCCCCCCCCCCAGACCGCCACCCATCGGAAGAACCTTTTGAACCTGGATGTCAACGCCGCCGGACCAACCGCTGTGTTGCTTGAGCAATCGAGCAGCGCGGACCGTTAGGTCATCGGTCTCGGAGACACCGGGAAGGAGTGTCCTTAACCTAATCTGGCCATCGGCCCGTGGGGAAAATACAATGCGGTCACTGAAGTCGAGGAATTGGAATACGGTCTGAAGAAGGTGGTAACCGTCCTCACGGCGACCAACAATTCGCAAGAGCAGATTCAACTTGGCAGGAGCTGGCCAGGATTCACCCCATCCGGATTCAGTCATTTTTCACTCATTTCAGGAGT
>JANXGZ010000141.1 GCA_024958995.1 Methylococcales bacterium
AACAAACCAGGGAGGATGGCGAGAAGATTGATTTCGAATAGGATCTCCCCCGAATTTGGTAATGAATGGAAAAAGGAACACCAATTTCTGAGGCCTTGTTGCATTTGTCCAAGTCAAATCGAGGCGAAATACGCTGAGGCCGTTGCTGGCGGGATATCAGACTGCCATGGGTTTCTCGGGTCGGTTTAGATGCGCGTATTCTAGTTGTCGAAAGACCTTGTTACGTTTTTTCAGGGCCACTGTCTTTCCACGACGGATACTTACGCCAGCCCAGCTTTTCCGCCAGCCCAGAGCTTCTGTCGAGCTTTCTACGGATACCGCTGAACAGCGCCCTGCGGCTTGCATGAATAATGATCTGCTCCCGGCAACGAGTGATGCCAGTGTAAATCAGTTCCCGACAAAGAAGTGGGTGGTTGTCTTCGGGTGGCAGGATGAGGACCACCCGGTCAAATTCTGATCCCTGTGACTTGTGGACCGTCATCGCCCAGGCCGGCACATGCTTTGGAAGATCCCGAAGCGGAAAACTGCGCGTTTCATCCGGAAACCTGAACCAAGCTCGGAGAAAACCCGAATCGTCCGCCCACAGCAGACCGATATCACCGTTAAACAGGCCGGTTTCGTAGTCGTTGACCGTGATCATCACGGGTTGACCGTGACATGTACTGGAATCGGGGAAAGGTGTTTTTCGACGAAGTCCTTTCCCGATCAGCCGATTGATTTCCCCGACTCCAGCGGCGCCTTTTTGGGTTGCGCATAGAACCCTGAAACCGTCGAAACTCTTCAGGGCTGCTTCTGGGGTAGCGGACAGTGCATAATGTGCGTAACTGGATACGGCCTGATTGATCAGGTCGGTGCTTACCGAGCCTTCTGTCATTTCGGACCATTCAACCTCGATGGAACTGGAATATTCGAGTAGTGACAGGACTTCGTCCGGCTGGCCGCGATTGACCATCCTGGACAAGCGTCCTATACCACTGTTGGTGCCAAATCGGTAACTTTCCTCGAGCAAGGCGATGGAATCGGCCATCTCGACGGCCTCGGCACTGACCGGGAAAAATTGCACTGGAACGGAGGTGAGCACGGCCAGGCGATCGGCGGTTACAGGACTGTAGCGGATTATCTGTCCACCTCCGGTCAGGTCGCCCAGAACGTTACCGGCTTCAACAGAAGCTAACTGGTCGCGATCACCGATCAGGATCAGTCGGGCATCGGCCGGAAGCGCCTCAAGCAAGCGCGCCATCAGTGGCAGGTCGATCATTGAGGCCTCATCAATCACCAGGCAATCGAGCAACAGGGGGTTTTTCGAGTTGGCTCCGAAGCTATGGCCGTCGTATTCGAGGAGCCGGTGTAGAGTGCTTGCCTGCTCTGGAATCTTTTCAAGAATCCTGGTCTCCACCACAAGTGACCTCTTGCGTGCTTCGATTGAATCGACCATTTGTGCGGCAGCCTTGCCGGTCGGTGCGGCCAGCCGGATTCGCATTTGGGAGTCCTGTTCGAGCAACAGAGCCAGTACTTTGACAACAGCGGTGGTTTTTCCGGTGCCGGGGCCACCCGACAAGATCGCGAGATTTCGCATGACTGCCAGGGCAGTTGCGACTTTCTGGCCATCTGGCTGCGAGGTAGACTGTTCTGTCGGAAATAGCCGGGCAAGCCCTTCCCGAAGTTTCCTATGATCAATTAGGGGGCTTACAGAAAGGCAGCGCGAGATTCCATCCTGAACCTTTTTTTCTAGATGCCAGAACTTTCCGAGGTAAAGGCGCGGTGGCTCCAGTATCAATGGCGCCGTGTCTCCCGGGACCCCAATCCAGGCTTCGGCCCCGAGCATTGACAGCCAGTCATCGATATCCGGAGCAAGTGGGCAGCGTCCGGGAAAGTCCAAAGCAACATCGAATAGGGGCTGGTTAGCGAGTATGGCCAGATCGATGCAGGTATCACCGGACTGGTTTCGTTCGCTGACCAAAGCCGCGGTGAACAGGGTGATACTGTCTTTCTCGAGTCGAAATTCATCGACCAGGAAGGTCGCAAAACCGAATGTCAGGGGGCTGATCCCTCCTTCCTGTAAAAGCCTGTCAAGCATGGTGTCAGGCACTCGGGGCCGTGGCTGGCGAGGGAGCAAAGACAGTCCGGTCGAGAACCTCGATGATTTCCGGATCGGGGCGTACGTAAAAGATGCCGCGGGAATCCGTATCAGCGGGCCTCATGGCACGAAGAAAAAGGTAATAAACGCCGCCAAAATGGGTTTCGTAGCGGTAGGAAGGTAAACGCTGCCGAAGGTAGCGGTGAAGGGCTACGCTGTAAAGCAGGTACTGAAGGTCATAGCGCCGGTCAAAAATCTCATCCTCGAGTTTATCGGGGCGATAGTCATCCAGGGTCGCACCGAGGAAGTTGGTCTTGTAGTCTACAAGGTAGAAGCAGCCTTCATGTTCGAATACAAGATCGATGATTCCGGTAACGATTCCCTCGAAATCGCCATATTCGACCGGTTCCAGGGGTTTGCCGGCATTCCGGTCCAGGACCCGGTTCAGTTCCTCGATAATGCCATGTTCCAGTGAAAAATCGAATTCCATTTCATTCAGGCAACGGTGACATGATACCTGCGACAGTGAAAGTCCGTCCTGGCCGAGGTTCGTCTGGACGATATAGTTTAGCCACTCAACCAAGGTTTCCAGGTGATCCGTAGCATTGAGCCCGAAGCGGGGTGCAAACCTCAGCCAAAGATTCTCTGCCTGCGGCCTGAGTTCGCCCTGGAAATCGAGGT
>JANXGZ010000016.1 GCA_024958995.1 Methylococcales bacterium
GAAGGTAGTCGTGAAGCTGATTAACCCAATTGCGATGGAAGATGGGTTGCGTTTTGCGGTTCGTGAAGGGGGCCGTACGGTAGGTGCGGGCGTCGTTTCCAAAGTGATCGAGTAATCTTCGGTTCGGTATACCGATAAAACGAGTCAAAATAATAGGTCAGTAGCTCAATTGGCAGAGCAGCGGTCTCCAAAACCGCAGGTTGGGGGTTCGATTCCCTCCTGGCCTGCCATTTTTGACCCGGTTTTATCTTCATCAAGCCTCGCTTTTCTTGTCTCATACGAAAATAAATTCTGATGACAACACACACCGAATCCAAAACATCCATCCTTGACGTTGTCAGGTTGGTGACGGCTGTTGCATTTATCGCCGCCGGCATTTTCGGGTTTTACCATTTCGAAGAACAATCACAGTTGTACCGGGTTCTGGCTCTGGTTGGAGTGGTCATAATTTCCGCTGGACTGGTTTTCACGACGGACCCTGGCCGGTCGGCCTGGTCTTTCATGAAGGCATCCCGTGTCGAAGTGCGCAAGGTGATTTGGCCGTCCAGAACAGAGACGACTCAAACCACGATCATTGTCTTTGTGATGGTGTTTATTGTTGGCCTGTTCCTGTGGCTACTCGATATGTTCCTGTTCTGGGGAGTGCGATTATTGACTGGCCAGGGAGGCTAAGATGTCAATGAAATGGTACGTGGTACACGCGTACTCCAACTATGAGCACCAGGTGAAACGATCGCTGGACGAGAGAATTCAGCGGGGCGGTGTCGAGCATCTGTTCGGCAAGATTCTTGTTCCGACGGAGGAGGTTGTCGAAATGAGATTGGGTCAGCAACGCAAGAGTGACCGGAAATTCTTCCCTGGTTATGTTCTGGTGCAGATGGAGCTGACTGACGAAACTTGGCATCTGGTTCGGGATATCCCCAGGGTCCTCGGTTTTATCGGTGGTACGAGGGAACGACCTGCACCAATTACGGACCAGGAGGCTGATACTATCCTCAACAGGATGGAAGACGGGGTTAATAAGCCAAAGCCGAAGATTCTGTTCGAGGCGGGCGAGGTGATTAGGGTAACAGACGGGCCGTTCAAGGATTTCAACGGTGTTGTCGAAGAGGTAAATTACGAAAAGAGCAGGCTAAAAGTATCCGTGTTGATCTTTGGCAGATCAACGCCTGTCGAACTTAGTTTCGGCGAGGTCTCGAAAAGCTAAACAGGGTGAGGTTCTTGGCGGCAGACCCAGGATAATCGGGGATGCCATTGGCAGGGACGCTCGCTGTTTTAAGTAAACAGGGGAGCCGAAAGGCGCTCGTACCCACACAGGAGAAGCCAATGGCAAAAAAGATCGAAGCTTATATCAAGCTCCAGGTAAAGGCTGGCGAAGCCAACCCAAGTCCACCGGTAGGGCCGGCCCTCGGTCAGCACGGGGTTAATATAATGGAGTTTTGCAAAGCGTTCAATGCCAAAACAAAAGATGTTGAGAAAGGTATGCCGATCCCGGTGGTAATTACCGTCCACACTGATCGCAGTTTCACCTTTGTCACCAAAACCCCTCCGGCTTCGGTGCTACTGAAGAAGGCGGCCGGGCTCAGCAAGGGAAGTTCTACCCCTAATACCGTGAAGGTTGGTACCGTTACTCGGGCGCAGATGGAAGAGATTGCCAGGGTCAAGGAACCGGACATGACCGCGGCGGACATGGATGCGGCTGTTCGCACCATAGCAGGGAGTGCTAGAAGCATGGGCCTCAATACGGAGGGCGTGGAATGAGCAAACAATCAAAGCGGGTATCAAGCTTTAAGGGGGCTGTGGACAAGATCCGGGAATATACCGCCGATGATGCATTTTCACTGTTGAAAGATGTTGCCAAGGTGAAATTCGTGGAATCCGTTGATGTGGCTGTGAAGCTCGGTATCGATGCAAAGAAGTCGGACCAAAATGTCCGCGGATCGACAGTCCTGCCGCACGGAACCGGGAAAACTGTTCGGGTGGCCGTGTTTACTCAGGGTCCGAATGCCGATGCTGCTAAAGAAGCGGGAGCAGATCTAGTTGGTATGGAAGACCTAGCGGCAATGGTCAAAAAGGGTGAACTGAATTTCGACGTGGCGATCGCGTCTCCTGACGCAATGCGGATCGTTGGTCAGTTGGGACAGATTCTTGGCCCCAGAGGCTTGATGCCGAATCCGAAGGTCGGGACCGTGACCGCAGATATTGCGACGGCCGTCAAGAATGCCAAGGGTGGCCAGGTTCGTTACCGAAACGACAAGGCAGGCATTATCCATTGCAGCATCGGTAAGACCGAGTTCGAGATTGGTGCTCTCAAGGAAAACCTTGAAGCCCTGTTGGCGGATCTCAAGAAAGCCAAGCCGAGTGTTGCCAAGGGTGTTTACCTGAAAAAGATCACGGTGTCGTCAACCATGGGGCCGGGTTTGACTCTGGACCAGAACAGCATTGCTGTCTGATCCGGAGGTTTTCGGAAATTTTATGGGGTCCGTTCACTACTGAATGGACTTTCTTTCTTTGGGTTGCCGGGTAACTGGCAGCCGTCAAAGACCGTAGGTGCGTTTATTCGCTTAATTAATGCCTGCGTAGACGGTGGAAATTAGCTGGCACTGCTAGTTCACAGAAGCCGTTCAAGGGGCATTTGCACCTGTTTGTGCAGATGCTGTGTGTTTGGCTCCGGGCAGTTTCAATGGCCCGGTTATTATCTGGAGGTAATCAGGTGGCGTTAAGACTCGATGACAAAAAAGCTGTTGTCGCAGAAGTTGCCGAAGTGGCCGCAAAGGCCCACTCTGCTATTGCTGCAGAATACCGGGGGTTATCTGTTGGACAGATGACAGAACTTCGGAATTCAGCTAGGAAAGCGGGGGTTTATATTCGTGTTGTCAAGAATTCCCTGGCACGCCGAGCTGTAGAGGGAACCGAGTTTTCTTGCCTGCAGGAGGGTTTGCAAGGACCCTTGGTGCTGGCTTTCTCTATGGATGATCCAGGTTCCGCCGCAAGAGTAATTAGCGATTTCTCAAAGGAGAATAAGAAATTGCTAACGAAACTGGTGGCGGTTGGCGGTCAATTATATGGCCCGTCCGAACTGGACAGACTCTCGAAACTTCCGACTTACGATCAGGCGATCAGCCTGTTAATGGCTGTAATGAAGGCTCCGGTAGAAAAACTCGTCAGAACTTTGGCAGAGCCTCACGGAAAACTGGTTCGCACCGTTGCTGCGGTCAAAACCCAGAAGGAAGCAGCTTGATCTTTCCATGCTGATCAGTAATTTCTTAATATTCAAGACTTAGGAGTGATTCCAATGGCAGTATCTCAAGACGAAATCCTGGATGCGATTTCAAACATGTCCGTGATGGAAGTGGTCGACCTCATTTCCGCGATGGAAGAAAAATTTGGCG
>JANXGZ010000207.1 GCA_024958995.1 Methylococcales bacterium
GACTGCAGGTGCGAAAATGATAGCATCAAGCATGGTTCCCGTATAGAACGGTATCGGGAATCGCCGAACGAGATCCTGATTATCCGCATCAGCCGTGTGCAGGACCTTTTTACCAGCACCGTGTGACATGTGGTCGTACCATTGAACAGGACAATTTTCATGATGAACATCATGCTGAAATCTGCTGTCGCCGATTGCGAATCCAGGGGCAGTATTAGCACCATGTCGGCAGACCTGCTGAGGAATCTCTTTCTTCACCATGACGGCATCGTGGTTGGTGCGACGGTGTCGGCCCTTCACCAGGGCGGCGTTCTTGAACACCTTTTCTCAGCAAGGAAGCTGTCCCTGAAGGAACTGGTCCGCAGGTTAGCCAGCAAAGGCGTATTGGTCAACACGGGTTACCTGCAAGTGGCGCTCCGATGCCTAGCCCTGCAAGGCTGGATTCGCCGTTGCGGGAATCCGGCGAGTGATTCAATGGAATTTGAAGTGACCGACACCGGGTTGATGGTGTCGCGCGTGATCGACCGATATACCGATCTTGCCGGCTTTGTCTATTCAGGGGTTCCAATGGATCGGTTCCTGTTTGGTTCCGGGGTGAGCAGCTCCGGCGACCCGGCTGTTTTTGCAAGGCTGGTGGAGTCGTGCCGGAGGCGCTGGGACTTGCCGCAGGCGCTGGGTGATTCGCCTGAGTCGGCAGTGTTTGAAATGATCGGTCACCATCTCGACGGGATGCTTCTGGGGCCTTTCATGATCGCGGCCAAGATGCGGGGTTTGCTAGAGAGCGAGCCTGTGCCGCTCGACTCTTTTCCGGATTCACGAGATCGTCTGGAAACTGGCATGCGATTGCTGGAGCATTTTGGCTGGGCTGCACGGCAGAACCACCGATGGTGTTTGACTGAACTGGGGCAGTTGGCAGGTGGTTTTTCACTGCATTACGGGCTGACACTGTCCTACGTGCCGATGTTCTGCAATCTTTCACGACTGATTTTCAACAGCTCGAAAAACGTGACCCACGTGGAGCCCGGCAAAGAAGAGCAGCATGTTGATCGGGTGATCAACGTTCTTGCCAGCGGGGTGGCCCATCGACGCTATTTCGAGGACTCGGAACACATGGTGATCGAGTTGTTCAATCGATTTCCACTTGAACAGCAACCCGCTTTCGTGGCTGACATGGGATGCGGAGATGGAGAGTGGCTCAAGCGAATCTACCATGTCATCAAAACGCGTACCCGGCGGGGGAAGCACCTAGACCAGTATCCGTTGTTAATGATCGGTGCGGATTACAACGTCAAGGCACAGGAAGTGGTACAGCGCAAACTGGTCGAGGCGGGCGTTCCGAACATCGTGTTGTTCGGCGACATCGGTGACCCTGAACAGTTCTCTAGGGCACTGGCTGAACGCGGGATCGATATCTGTGATGGGCTTCATGTGCGAGCGTTCATTGACCATAACCGTCCGTACCGACAACCGCAGGATTGGACAACGCCGTTCCAGGTGCTGTCGACAGGCGCTTATGCCGACGAGAACGGAAACCCGATTCCCAATCGGGATCTTGAACAAAGCTTGTGCGAGCATCTCAGGAAATGGGTCCCGTACACAGCCAAACACGGAATCATTATTCTCGAGGCCCACAACGTGGATCCGGGCATCGTTCCCAGGATGCTGGGAAAGACCCATGCAACAGCCTTTGATACCTACCACGGTTACTCGAATCAGTATCCGGTCGATTTTGAGTCATTCATCAGGCAGGCGGAAAGAGCCGGCCTTCGCTCCGTGGTTTACCGCCAGATGCTGTACCCATCGCGGCTGCCTTTCGTTGCCATCAGTTTGAATCACTTTAAGGCAAAGTCCTCAGTAACGGCCTTGCCTGCTGTTGCCGTTGAGCACGGGCTTCAATCACCCGGATGGAAACCGGATGGAACCGAAGATTTAGAGGATGGCAATGCCTTGCACGAGCTGCTTTACCAGGACGGAGACCTGAGCCTTCCCAGACGATGGTGTTGTTACAGTACTGGACTCCTTGTTGCTGAACTGCTTGCTGCGATCGAACGGCTTTTCGAACGACTGAACAATATTGATGATGCAAAGAAGGTCATTCGCGTGGTTGATTACGGGGTAGGGACGGGATTTGCAACGCTGGAACTGATCAAGGGACTGGAGGAGAAGGGCCTGCTCGATCAGTTTTTCGATGCCGGGGTCGATTTCAGGCTGATGGTTTGTGATTTTCCTTCTGGCTGGTATGCCAAGGCCTTCGAACTGTTGCAGGATTATCCTTTCGTTTCCTTTTATTCGCTAAAGGATTCAGCAACGGGGAAGGTTCAGATGCTCACGGATCTGTTTCCTGCAGCAAGCGTTGATCTGGTTTTCGCAAGCATGGTGTTTCATCTGGTTCCACCCACGAGGATCGGGACAGTCATCGACAGTTTTGCCGAAGTGCTTGCAGACGATGGCCTGTTGTTGTGGAATACGCCCGACACCGCTCCGGCTTTGCCGCACTCCGAATTGATTCATTCGGCCAACCGGATGCTGCGCAAAACCATTGAAGGGATCATTGACGGGGTCGAAGACTTTTCCGACATCCTGGCGGATGTGCCGGCAAGGGAGAAGCCGGAGGTTGCCGGCGTGATTTCCCGGGTTGAAGACCTGCTGGCGCAACTTAGCCCCGATGTTCGGGCGCAGGCACGGGCACGGGCACGGAAACAGGTTTTGCCGGTAGCGACCGGTCTGGCGGTCATCCGGCAGGCAGTGGCCAGATGTTTTTCCGGGAAGAGCTGGTCAAAGCTTTCAGTCATGACTGACGAGGAACTTCTCGCCCTGGCCCTGCTTCCGGCCAACCAGCGTATTGCGGGCGAAATCCAACCCAGGGCGTTGCGCGAACGGTTCGTTACCCTGATAATGAAATACAGGATTCTACCCAGAATACACGAGAGCCCAGCGGGACTGCCTGCCGGGATGAATCTTCACTGGACATTCGGCAATTACAGGAAAAAGGTTCGGAACCCCTCGGGGCTCCCGGTAGAGCAATAGCGGGTTTTCAGGCCGGCTTCGCAAGCTGCCGATGAGACAGACGGCCGGAACAACGATGGCGGGCATTGCTGCCCGCCATGTTGATGGTTACTGCACAAGCGGAACCTTGTAAGACAAAGACCCGATTATTCCCTTGTTGTCCTTGAAATTACTGTGACACATAACGCATTCTGGCATCACAACGGGTATCGCGGTGGCCATGCGAAGATACTGTTTTCCACCTTCTGAAACCACCTCTTCGTAGCTCGCCTGCCCGGCCCGCAAGCTCTTTTTAGCTGCTTTTTCAAAGGCATCCGCTGGCTTGTTCTCTGGGTTGGTGATTTGGTCAGTCAAGCCCAGCAGACGAACCTCATGCCAGCCTTTATCCTTCATCGCCGCAAAGATCAATTTTCCGGCGGTGGCGGCAGAAACAATCGCAGGGCTTGTAACGTAATGTTTTGTGACCAGTACAATGACGGTCTTGTAAAGATCATCCAGCATCAGAACCTGATTGCGGGTTCGTGTAACCGCTGGATCTTCAGCTGC
>JANXGZ010000249.1 GCA_024958995.1 Methylococcales bacterium
CTTCTGCGCTGATCTGGTAGTCGGCGAGCTCTTTGTCTTGTTCGAACTTCAACTGCAACTGTTCCAGCAAATCGGTTTTTGCCTGGCCGTCGCAACCTACCAGAAAAAAGGCCGTGACCCATGGAATCAGAGATTTCTTCATGATTAATCCTGCTTGTAAAAAGTTGATTGGGTTGTGTTCGGTTGCTAGCCCGTTTAATCAGTGTTGGCTTCAGTTATAGGACGCAGACCGGAAGTTAATCGACCATTGTACTATGTGCTGTCCACTTTGTAGTGAGCTCTGTGGCATACCTGCGCTTTCACGCTTGTTTGTCGAGTACATCCCCATTGGGTCATTGTTTCACATGAGTTGTGGAATAGACGTCACTGAGCCGGGTATAGTCTTCGATTTCCAGGGTTTCTGCACGTGCTGTTGGATCGACCCCGGTCGATTCGATTTCTTCGGTAGAAAGGAAGCCTTTCAGAGCATTTCGAAGGGTTTTCCTGCGCTTGGAAAATGCCTGGTTGACGAGGCTTCTGAAATCATCTGAGTTTTTTACCCAATACTGCTGTGATTCCCTTGGGGTCAGACGGACCACTGCTGAAGTGACCTTCGGTTCGGGAATGAAACTGTGCGGCGGTACGTTGAACAGCGCTTCCGTTTTGCAATGGAACTGGAGCATGATGCTCAGTTTTCCGAATGTCTTGCTTCCGGGGGTTGCACATATCCGGTCGACGACTTCTTTCTGCAGCATGAAATGCATGTCGCGGATGTTCGCTTGCTGGTCCAGTAGATGGAAAAGAAGCGGGGTGGAAATATTGTACGGCAGGTTGCCGATGATCCGGAGCTTCTCGTTTCCTGCCGTTAAGGATTGGAAGTCAGTCTTCAATGCATCCGTGCAGTGAATGGTCAGGTTTTCGGCCGCCGCATAGCGTGATCTCAGGTAGGCTGCTAGGTCTCGGTCGATCTCTATCACATCGAGGTGCTGGCTTTGTTGAACCAGGGATTCGGTGAGGGCTCCTTTCCCCGGACCGATTTCCACCAGGTGGTCGGTTTCCCTGACATCGATGGCATTGAGGATCCGGGTGATGACCGACAAGTCTTCGAGGAAATTCTGCCCAAACCGTTTTCTGGCACGGTGTTGCATACGCGGTTCTGGGCTTGGGCGGGTCATGAGCAAATCGTGGTTGTTCGCTGTTTGTCAGGAGATCCTCTGGACTCCGCGTGACACATTTCCATGGCCACCTCGAGAGCGTAGCTCGCGCTTCCTGTTGAAATGTTTCCGCTGGCGGCAAGGTCGAGGG
The DNA here is from genome assembly GCA_024958995.1 of Methylococcales bacterium. Taxonomy (GTDB): domain Bacteria; phylum Pseudomonadota; class Gammaproteobacteria; order Methylococcales; family UBA1147; genus UBA1147. The sequence continues at coordinate 1,285 of JANXGZ010000249.1, forward strand.
CGGTTCCGTGGTCGACCGAGGTTCGAACGATGGGCAGTCCCAGCGTGATGTTCACGGCCTGGCCGAACCCGGCGTATTTGAGTACCGGCAGTCCCTGGTCATGGTACATGGCCAGCACCGCGTCCGCGTTTTTCAGGTGTCGCGGTGTAAACAGGGTATCGGCCGGGAGCGGGCCTATGATCTGAAAGCCCCGCTTCTGAAATCGTTCCAGTACAGGTGAAATGACCTCGATCTCTTCATATCCCAGGTGGCCACCTTCTCCGGCATGCGGGTTCAGTCCGCAGACGAGTATCCTCGGATTGCCGATGCCGAAACGGGATCGGAGGTCGTCGTGTAATATCGACAGTACCGAGTCCAGCCTGTTCTGGGTGATGGCCCGGCTGATCCGATGTACCGGAATATGGGTTGTTGCAAGTGCAACACGCAGTCCAGGTGTGGACAGCATCATCACCGGATGTCCTCCTGTGATGTCGGCAATGTGTTCGGTATGGCCGCTGAAAGGGATTCCGGCATCGTTGATGACTCCCTTGTGAACCGGCCCGGTCATCATGGCGTCAACGGTGCTATCGAGGCACAGTTGCGTCGCCAGATTGATGGTATCGATTACGTACCTCGAATTTTCAGGGTCAGTTTGGCCAGGCGTCTCGAGCGTTTTTAGCGGAACCGGAAATACCCGGATCAGCCCGAGGGACTTTTTCCGTACGGCGCTTTCAGGGTCAAACTCGACAATTTCAATGTCGAGACCCAGTGCCTTGGCTCGTCGCGACAAGAGGTCGGGATCACAGACTGCGATCAGTTCGCAGGGCAGAGGGCCTTGTGCCAGCATGACACCAAGGTCAGGTCCAATGCCCGCAGGTTCTCCCGGAGTATAGGCAATTCGGGTTAGGGTGGTTTCGGGCAAGATTGGTTTCCATTCTGCGTAGGGGGCTGGTGTTAGTCCTGCCGAAGTCTGATTTCGACGAATGCCTCGTTGCGAAGGCGCCTCAACCAGAGCTCGGTTTCTTCTTCGATCTTCTGTTTTCTCAACTGTTGTCGAGCCTGTTCCTCGCGATATTCCTTGGTATTATCCTTGTCGGCTCGATCCAGGACTTGAATGAGATGCCAGCCGAATTGGGTTTGTACCGGTTGGCTGATTTCGCCGGGCAACAGGTTGGTCATGGCTTCTTCGAAGGCAGGGACGAGTATCCCAGGGCTGACCCATCCGAGTTCACCGCCCTTCAGGGCGGAGGCCTTGTCATCGGAATGGGCCTTGGCCAGTGTGGAGAAGGCGTCGCCGTCTTTCATCCGTTGTCTCAGGCTTTGCAGTTTCTGTTGCGCGTCTTCATCACTGAAAAGATCGCTGGTCTTGAGCAAGATATGCTGTACCTTGGTCTGCGTAACAACGTGCTTTCCCTTTCCTTCGAGTTCGAGCAGTTTGATTATGTGAAACCCGCTAGCACTTTGAATGGGACCTCGGACGTCATCTACCTGCATTGAAGTAACGTAATCGACAAAGATCGTTGGGATCGCGCCCAGTTGTCGCCAGCCGAGGTCACCGCCACTGAGCCCCTGCGTACCGCCGCTGTTTGATACGGCGACTTCCCCGAAATCTTCACCCTGTTCAAGCTTTTGGAGGACAGACTTGGCCCGTTCCCTGGCTTGATGAATTTGCGTTGCAGATGCAGCTTCCGGGGTGCCTATCAGGATATGGCCCAGCCGGTAACGAACGTTGCCCCCGATGCCTCCTTCGGC
>JANXGZ010000246.1 GCA_024958995.1 Methylococcales bacterium
CGGGTGATGTTCTCGGAATTCTACCGGATCTGCAGTCATCTCCTGTTTTACGGAACATTTGCCCAGGACGTCGGGCAAATGTCGCCACTGTTCTACATGTTCGCCGACCGCGAAAAACTGTTCAGCATCATCGAATCGATCTGCGGGGCCCGCATGCATTCTAGCTATTTCCGCATTGGCGGGGTGGCCATGGACCTGCCCAACGGCTGGCGCCCGATGCTGAGCGAGTTCCTCGATTATTTCCCGCCGAGGCTCGATCACTACGACAAGATGGCCATGCAGAATGGCATCCTGAAAGCACGTACCCAGGGAGTCGGAGTGTATAACACCGAGGAAGCGATCGAGTGGGGTGTGACCGGGGCCGGACTGAGAGCCACAGGATTCGAATGGGATTACCGCAAGGCTCGCCCGTATTCCGGTTACGAGGAATATGATTTCGATATACCGACACTGAAGAACGGCGATTGCTACGACCGTTGCGCGGTTCGCGTGGAAGAGATGCGGCAAAGCGTGAGGATCATTAGGCAGTGCATGGAACGAATGCCCGACGGCCCGTACAAGTCCGACCACCCGGCAACGACGCCTCCGGCGAAGGAACGGACGATGCACGACATCGAAACGTTGATTCAGCATTTCCTCAGCGTCAGTTGGGGTCCTGTGGTGCCGCCCGGTGAGGCCAGCGTTTGTGTCGAGGCGACCAAGGGATTGAATAGTTATTACCTCGTGAGCGACGGCGGCACGATGTCCTACCGGACTCGGATCAGAACCCCGTCTTTTCCGCACCTTCAGATGATTCCAGTGATGTCGAACGGCCTCATGGTTGCGGATTTGATAGCGATCCTTGCGAGTATCGATTTTGTTATGGCGGACGTGGATCGATGACAGACCAAGATATGACAGCCGATAGCCAATTGAGCGAAGCTGAAATCGCCGAGGTGCTCGAGGAGGCCAGCCATTACCCGCAGAAATCGGGAGCCTCGATTGAAGCCCTGAAAGTGGTTCAGAAGTACCGAGGTTGGGTTTCCAACGAATCCCTGAAACAGGTGGCTGACCTGCTGGACATGTCGGTTGAGGAACTGGATGGGGTGGCGACATTCTATAACCTTATTTACCGCCAACCGGTCGGGCGCAAGGTCATCCTCTGCTGCGACAGTGTTAGCTGCTGGATGCTTGGATCGGACAATATCAAGGAAAAGATCAGTGACCGCCTGGGCATCGAATACGGCGGGACCACCAGCGATGGTGAATATACCCTGTTGCCCATCGTCTGCCTCGGTGCATGCGATCACGCCCCGGTCCTGATGGTCGGTGACGAGCTTCATCACAACGTAGACGAGACTCAACTGGATCAGATCCTGAATACCGGGGCTTCCTAGGTAAAGCGAAAAAAGTCGGGTCGGAAGAAAAGAGAATTGAGATGTTCGGAAAATTTCTAAAAAAGAGCAGGAATCGCAACCCGGATAAGCCTTTGACCAGGAATATCGTCGACGGAAGGGCATATGCCACCCTGTCGGACTACCAGGCGACAGGCGGATACGAAGGATTGCGCACGGCGATCACGACAATGGACTCGCTTGGGGTTCAGCAGGTGGTTAAGGATTCCGAGCTTAGAGGCCGAGGCGGTGCCGGGTTCCCGACGGGGCTGAAATGGAGTTTCGTGCCGATGGGGGAGAACGCTCCCGAAACCAAGTATTTCGTCGTTAACGCAGACGAAATGGAACCTGGGACCTTCAAGGACCGGGTCCTGATGGAAAAGGACCCTCACCAGTTGATCGAAGGAATGGTGATCGGGTCCTACGCGATCCGGGCAACGGCGGCTTACATCTTCCTGCGTGGTGAATACCATCTCTCGGCGGAGCGGCTTGCGCAGGCTATCGCAGAAGCCTACCAGCAAGGTTTCCTGGGGAAGAACATTCTCGGATCCGATTTCAGTCTGGATCTCTATCTGCATACCAGCGCAGGACGATACATTTGCGGGGAAGAAACAGCCCTGCTGAATTCGCTGGAAGGCAAACGCGCAAACCCACGGGCAAAACCACCATTCCCACAAATCAGCGGACTGTGGGGCAAGCCGACAATCGTCAACAACGTCGAAACGGTTTGTAACCTGCCGCATATCTTTTTTTACGGGATCCAATGGTACGCAGGGCTGGGCCGTGGCAAGGACCGCGGAACCAAGCTGTTCGGAGCCAGCGGGCGAGTCAAGAACCCCAGTGTCTGGGAGTTGCCCATGGGGACACCGATCCGGGAGATTCTTGAGGAACACGCAGGCGGAATGCAGGACGGTTACGAGCTCAAGGGGTTTCTGCCGGGTGGTGCCTCGACTGACTTCATGCTTCCAGAGCACCTTGATGTACTCATGGATTTTGACGCAATTGCCGAGCATGGCAGTCGCATGGGCACCGGGACCATGATCATTCTGGACGACAAGACCTGTCCGGTGAAGATGGTTCTCAATCTCGAACAATTCTTTTCTCGTGAGTCGTGCGGCTGGTGCACCCCGTGCCGGGACGGTCTGCCATGGGTAGTGACCATTCTGGAAGATCTGATCGCAGGAAAGGGCCAGGCGAGTGATCTCGAACTCCTGGAACACCAGACCAAGATGATGGGGCCCGGAAACACCTTCTGTGCGCTGGCACCGGGAGCGATGGAACCATTGCAGAGTGCGTTGAAATATTTTCGGGACGATTTCGAAAAATACCTGGAACGTCCTGCAGTCAAGGAGGCTGGGTAATGCCGAAAATTGAAATTGATGGCACGGTCCACGAGGTAGAAGACGGCCAGAACGTTCTTCAGGCCTGCCTTTCGACCGGTCTTGATCTGCCTTATTTCTGCTGGCACCCGGCCATGGGTTCGGTCGGCGCCTGCAGGCAATGCATGGTGACCCAGTACTCCAGCCCCGAAGACACCAAGGGACGCCTGGTTGTCGGCTGCATGACACCGGTTAGCGAAGGACTCAGGATTTCGCTCAATGACAGCGAAGCCGTGGAATTTCGCGCGGACATCATCGAATTGCTGATGACCAATCATCCGCACGACTGCCCGGTTTGCGAAGAGGGTGGACAATGCCACCTGCAGGACATGACGGTGATGAGCGGGCATACCTCGCGCAAGTACCGAGGCAAGAAGCGGACTCATCGGAATCAGTATCTGGGCCCGTTTATCGGCCACGAAATGAACCGATGCATCGCCTGTTACCGTTGCGTCCGTTATTACCAGGACTATGCCGGGGGGCAAGACTTGGGCGTATTCGGTGCTCACAACCATGTCTATTTCGGACGCAGTGAAGATGGCGTTCTGGAAAACGAATTCAGCGGAAACCTGGTCGAGGTTTGTCCGACCGGCGTTTTTACGGACAAGTCCGGCGGTAAGAATTACAGCCGTAAATGGGACCTGCAAACCGCCCCTTCAATCTGTGCTCATTGCTCATTGGGTTGCAATACTACCCCGGGCGAGCGTTATGGCGAACTGAGAAGTGTGGTCAACCGTTACCACGGGGAAATCAATCGCTATTTCCTTTGCGACCGTGGACGGTTTGGTTACGGTTTCGTCAATGCCGAGTCGAGAATCAGAACGGTTAGCATCGACGACCAGCAGATGGTTGGCGAGGGCAGCGCGGTCGACCACTTCAGAGGTCTGATTCGGGCGCGAGAAACGGTCATTGGCATCGGCTCGCCGAGGGCCTCGGTGGAATCAAATTACGCATTGAGGGAACTGGTTGGGGAAGACCAGTTCTACAGCGGCTGGACCGAAGCCGAAAATACCTTGATGGCAACAGCCCTCCGGGTTATTCGGGAAACGGATGCGGCAAACCCGACCTTGGCCGAGATTGAACGGGCCGATGCAGTGTTGATCCTCGGCGAGGATCTCACCAATACCGCCCCCATAATGGCCTTAGCGGTCCGGCAGGCGGTTCGCAATGCCAGTTTCGATGCCGCCGAAAGCGTTGGAATTCCCCAGTGGCAGGACGCTGCGGTACGCGAACTGGCTCAGGACCTGCTCAGCCCACTGTTTGTCGCGAGTACAGGGTCAACCCGGCTTGATGACGTGGCTACAGGGGTCTACCGAGCATCGCCCGACGAAATTGCACGCCTCGGCTTTGCCGTTGCCAACAGGCTGGATTCCTCGGCACCTGGAGTTGGTGATCTGGCGGCCGCTGCAAGCGATACAGTGAACGAAATCGCCGAAGCGTTGGCCAATGCGGAACGGCCACTGGTGATTTCGGGAACCGGATGCATGACCGCTGCGGTACTGGAAGCGGCTTCCAATATTGCCCGGGCATTGGCATCGGCCGACAAGGCTTTGTCGGTGGTCGTTCCGGACTGCAACTCCATGGGTCTGGCGATGATGGGTGGTCACGGCCTGGAAGACGCTAAAAAGGTAGTCGAGTTTGGCGTCGCCAACACGGTGGTCGTGATTGAAAACGACCTGTACCGAAATGCACCCCGTGAACTGGTTGATGACCTACTCGGCAAGGCAAAGAACGTGGTGGTGATCGATCACGGTTCTAACGCAACGACTGAAAAGGCAGGCCTTGTTCTGCCGGCAACGAGTTTCGCCGAGGCTGAAGGAACTTACATCAATAACGAAGGCCGGGCCCAGAGGTTCTTCTCAGTTATGCAGCCGTCGGAAGAAATGCAAAACACATGGCAGTGGCTGGCCGATGCCGGTGCCGGCGACTGGTCCGGCAGCGATGACATCATTGCTTCATGCGGTAACGGCTTGTTGGGATTCAAAGGCGTAGAGGAAGCTGCTCCCAGTGCGGGATTTAGGATCTCAGGAATGAAAGTTCCGCGCCAGTCGCACCGCTACAGCGGGCGTACGGCGATGCGGGCCAACCTGGCAGTAAGCGAACCACAGCAGCCCATAGATCAGGACTCGGCATTGTCGTTCTCAATGGAAGGCGCGGGTTGTGATGCGCCGTCTTCACTCAGGTCCACTTCTTGGGCGCCGGCATGGAATTCGAACCATTCAATCATCAAGTTCCAGCAGGAAGTTGGGGGATCA
>JANXGZ010000173.1 GCA_024958995.1 Methylococcales bacterium
CCTGAGCGCAGCAGGGATTCCTGCCGTTCGACTGGCCAGTTACCTGCCTGTTCGTCAGCACTGTTCAGCAGCGCATCCTGCAGTGCATTGACCAGGGGGTGCATGCGGGCGATCGTGGGTCCAACCTCTTCCTGAGTGACCCCGGGTGGATAGAAAAAGGCCGGTGTTGTGAAGCTGATGTTCACCGGATAGTGTTCGGCCGGCCCCAGGCCGCGCATTGGAGGCAACCCCGTTCCTATCAGGCGACCGACAGCCCCGTAAGGATTCGGTCCAGAATTCGATGAGCCGTAAAGGAGAAGGCTGCGGGTTGTAGCGGCCAGTCCCTCCACCAGACGCCTTGCGGTGGAAAAGCGTCTGTCGATGGCCTCGCTGTTACGCACGACTTCACTCGTCAGTGTCCGCATCAAGCGGGCATGGTCCTCAGCGTGTTCCTGCATGGCCAGGCGGTCCGCCAGGGTCACCATCGCACCAAGGAACAACAGGCTGAAGATGCCGAAGATCACCGAGAGAGTTACACTGGGGCGCCGGCTTAGCCGGCGCCACAACCGCCGGGTAAACCGTTCGGGGTATACGGAAACCGGTTCGTCGCGAGTAAAGCGGCGCACGTCATCAGCGAATGCCTCGACGCTGGGGTAACGGTTCTCGGGCAGAAAATCTGTTGCTGTGGTTACGATGGCGGCCAGTTCGGGGCGCACTGGCCGGCCGTTGGTCATCACTTCTAGAGGCAGGCGTAGCCCCTTGCGGGCATCCTTCAGTTTACGATCCTCATTGCCCTTGCGAGGACGCTCGAGTGTGATGACTTCCTGCAACAGCATGCCAAGTGAAAACTGGTCTGTCGCAGCGCTGTGTTCGTCGATTGCGCCAGAAGCCTGTTCGGGTGCCATGTAGGTCAGCGTGCCGATGATTTCTCCGTGCCGGGTATTGCTTGCCTCGCTGACTTGGACGCTGTAGTCGAGGGACGGGTCGTTAGTCGTCGGTGATTGAGTTCCATGATGCTCGACGATTGTGTCCACTTCCGGTGCGGTGACGACCTTGGCGATGCCCCAGTCCACAAGGTAAACCTCGCCGTGTTGGCCGAGCACCACGTTCTCGGGTTTCAGGTCACGGTGTACGATTCCCCTTGAATGCGCATACTCGATTCCATCGCAAATTTTTAGAAAGCGTTCGAGCCGTTCCGGCAGATTCTGCGATGGCGTTTCCTGGCCACGTTCAATCGCTTCTTTGCAATCGTGCAGGTAGTGTTTGAGCGACATTGACCCCAGTAATCGCATCGTAAATCGGGGTATTTCGTCGTCCGACTCCATCGAATAGACCGGAACGATATTGGGGTGCTCAAGTTGCGCGCCGACCTGCGCTTCCACCAGGAATCTGCGGTTGAGAGCAGTGTCGTTACGGAGCCTGGAGTGCAGTATCTTGACTGCGACGATGCGGCCGAGGTGTTTGTCGCGGGCCGTTACCACGGAACCCATGCCACCCTTTCCGAGGAACTCGCCGATTTCGTATTGATCGTCGAAGCCCTGTTTCTTTCGGCCCTTCGTTTGATGACGGTCAGTTTGAACGTGAACCCATTGACTGGGTTCTTCCCTCCGGGAAGGTTGGGGTTTTCGAATCACGCCGGGTACGATTGTTTCGTCGGAATCGTCTATCGGAGACCCTTGACTGGGCTCTTCCCCCCGGGAAGGCCGGGGTTTTCGAATCACGCCGGGTACGATTGTTTCGTCGGAATCGTCCATCGGGAACTCTTGTCACCGGCTGGGAAACGCGGGAAAGCGTTTCATGAATTCGTGGTGTTCAACCACATGGCCTGGTTTGTGCGCCGGGAAGCAGTCAAGGCCGACCCAAGCTGATATCTTCGCGGAACCCGTTTGAAAAAGCCAGAATAGTCGATGGTCCTTATGTCGCGTATAGGCAGTTGCGTGGGCTAGGTAGTTGATCGAGGTGGTGTCGCTATGTATTGGTATACCTAGGTGGCAGAGTAGGGGAACTCCAAAGGCCAATACAGGTTAGGGTTCCTTTCCTAAATTAAGGAATGGGCGCATCAAAAGACGATAGCAAAGCAATTGAATGATGGATAAAACCGGACGCTCGTGTAGGACAAAGCATGTTATGCCATTTGGGAACAGAACGCAGATGAGTTTTCAGATGGTAATGTCGGTTCTAGACCACCCCA
>JANXGZ010000225.1 GCA_024958995.1 Methylococcales bacterium
CCTGAAGAATCAACCTGGCCTGGTTGATGCCGCCCTGGGTTTCGGTGTCTGGATCTACGATTTGGGCAAGATTTACGAAAATCATACGGCACTCGGCCATTACGATTCACATGTCGCAAAAATTCAGCCAAGAAACACCACCGAAAGCGTTCCGGAGGAAGCCTTAGAAGAATCCATGAACTAGGCCGCAACGATTCTGCAGCGACCCTCAGAGTGCGGTTTTCTATGCAACGATGGCTATTCCAGGGCGCCAGAAATCACCCCGTTAGTCCAAGTCAAATCAGACGACAGCCTCATCACGAAAACTCTCGAACCCGAGGCTCCACAACCGCACCTCTGACTTCGAGAGAGCCACCCTACCTCCGCTGCCCCCTAAACCCCGCTTTAAGAATGACACCATGTCCGGCAACCACTGAAGCCCGCCCAACTCAATTCGCATCCGCACCAATCTCGATATGAAGGTATATTACATCGGTCTTTCTGTCTCCACCCACGACCCCGCCCTCGCCATCGTTGATCAGGACGGCAGGATACTCTTCGCAGAAGCCACCGAACGCCATCTGCAATACAAGCGGGCGCCGAATTGCGAACCGGACAATGAACGACTGCCGAGCCTGCTGAAAAAGTACTGCGACCCAGACGCGGAATTCGTCGCCGCCATCAACTGGAGGAAATTCTCGGTCCGTTCTTCGCGCTTGCTTTGCCAACTGGGGATCACCTCGGCAACGGCCATCTTTAATTCCAGCGATACCGACGTAAGATTCAACACCCCTTATTCGTTGCGTACAAAGATGACCAACGCCTTTGCCGCATCGATGTACGACAGACTGGGTGTTGGCTTCACCTATGCAATGAAACTTGGTTTTCCGGGAAGCCGTTACAGTATCAGCCATTTCCCGCATCACCTGTGCCACGCAGCCCTTGCCAGCTATACCAGTCCCTTCGATGAAGCATCGTGCATGATTGTCGACGGGGCCGGCGATTTCGGTTCGTTTGCCTACTACCGCTACCAGGACGGGAAAATCGAACCCGTTTCAGAGCACAAGGGCTTCGCCAGCCTCGGCAGGTACTACGCCGACATGACCTGGTTATGCGGATTCAACCCGGACAAGGGAGAAGAATGGAAGGTCATGGGCTACGCTCCCTACGGCTCGCTGGATTCTCGCTGCTACGAATTGCTCAAATCGATTTTTACTTTCCGTAGATCACGGATCCATGGGCTATCGAACAAAACCTACCAGGAGATTCTGCGAAAGCTGCAGCACTGGCTGGACAGCGGTACCCTGGACACCGCGAACCTGGCGCATACTGCACAACAGGTGTTCAGCGAAGTCCTGATCGAAGCGGTACGCAATTTCCATCTGCTCTGCCCGTCGCAGAACCTCGTAATGGCCGGCGGCTGTTTGCTAAATTCGTCTGCCACAGGCCTGATCGAAGAAAACACTCCCTTTCAGAAGCTGTACGTTCCATCTGCACCCGCAGACGATGGAACCGCTCTCGGGGCAGCCTTGCTCGCCTACCATGAGAATCACCCGGAAAGAGCACCTGTAAAACGTTCCGGAAACCCCTACCTCGGTTCGGAGATCCCACGGGCGAAAATGGAACAGGTGGTCCGTATCGCCGCTATTCCGAACCTGGAACATTTACCGGAGACAATCCATACCGAAACAGCCCGACTACTCAGTGAAGGCAAGCTGGTCGGATGGATTCAGGGTAAAGCGGAATTCGGCCCCCGCTCACTCGGAAACCGTTCGATCTTGGCCGATCCCAGGCCTGAAGGCATGAAGGACACCATCAACGCCCGAGTAAAGTTCCGCGAGGAATTCCGGCCTTTCGCACCCTCGATCCTTCACGAATTCGGACACGAATACTTCGAAAACTACCAGGAAAGCCCGTACATGGAACGGACTCTCAAGTTCAAAGATGAAGTACAGAGCAAGGTCCCTGCTGTAGTGCACGTTAACGGAACCGGTCGCCTACAGACGGTCAAAGCCGAATATAATGAAAAGTTTTATGCGCTGATCAGGTCCTTCCACGGACTGACCGGGATTCCTCTGCTGCTGAACACCAGTTTCAACGTCATGGGGAAACCCATCATCCATTCCCTGGAAGACGCCCTCAGTGTTTTCTATACGAGCGGCCTGGACGTCCTGGTCGTGGGCGATTACATGATCCGCAAGTAGGGATTTCCCTTCAGGAACAGCCCAATGCCGGGTTTTGGCGTATACTAAACAGTTAAGCCTGGCACAGGTAACCACTACAAACGACCCTGTATGACGATAACACGAACACAACAGCGAACGCTTGCAACGGCTATTTTCGCGCTTTTGCTAACGGGTTGCAGCTCGAGCAATCCGGACCTCGCCGAACAGGAACCTGACAGCACGAAAAAAGCCGCATCAGCCAAACCCCACCGCTTTGATGGAATCTGGGAGGTTATTGGAAAGACCGCTAACGAAAACAGTGTCAGCGAGACAGTCTGCGGAAACGAAGCCGGCAAGGGAATCATAACCGTCAAGGATTCCAAGATAACCGCCAACATTACCAACAAGTCCGGCTTCGACTACACTGCCCGGGGATGGATGGATGAAGACGGGACACTGCATGCGACAATGATCTACATGGGCTACGATGCTGCCGAAGCTACCGGATACTTTTCAACGGAAACCAACACTGGAAAGGGAACCTTTCAGGATGTGGTCAACCTGTGTCCCGGAGTATGGGAAACAAAACGAATCGGCATGGCTAAAGCGACACCACAGACCGAATCCATCAAGCAGCCAGTCAGCACCCAGAACCCAGTTGGTAACAGTGGCTAACCCGATACTTCTCAGGAAACCCTGATCTCGCATTGGCCACGCTAATCACATCGATCATTGCTAGCCGAAACTCCTTGCAGACAGCTTTCCGGCGGACCAAGTCTTAGAACGAAACAGGAACGCTGATCCTTCCTTTGGACACCATCACGGCCTGCCCTCCTACGTGAACGGTCAGCTGGTTGCCGCCCTTGTTGTCTATCTCGATGTGCAGCAAACTGAGGCGCGTTTCTTCGGTACCCCGGTCGACCGCGAAGCGATAGCTTCCTCTGTGTGCATTCGACTGTGCACACAGGTAACTGGTAAAGGCCGGTATGCTCGATCCGATCGGGGGATCCTCACCAACACCGATACGCGGACCCACGAGTCGCGCGTGAAACTTGGCCGCCGAATTCGCGGTCTGGTTGGAAAACAGCAGGATCTCCTGAGCGGAAGTCGCAGGCGCGGTCGTCCCACTCCATATCGAGAAATCAAAACGCGCGTCGCGAACAGCCTGGTACGACGTCAACGGAACCACCAGGTACGGAAATCCGCAGGAAACCATCATCGGCTGGTATTTCTTGTTGTCGATTGACCCGACCGGAATGTTCAGGAATTCGGCAATTTCTGTCTCACGAGGAACAAAGCGGTCGATGAGTGGCTCCGGCGTCAGGCTGAACTGAACCAGTTCTGGCTGTCCATCCAGAGCAATGATATTGATGTCCACCGAACCAGTATTCTGTTTCAGTCGGATCATCGTTGACGGCGCGTCCAGAACCACGTCACCCGTCCTCACCAGTACGAATGCAGTCGCAATAATCGGATGACCGGCAAAATCGATTTCGCCCAGGGGCGAAAAGATACGCATGGTTCGTCCGTCCGCTTCCCTGTCGCTGCTAAAGACAAACACGGTTTCCGAAAGGTTCAACTCGTTGGCAAGCTGCTGCATTGCATGGGTATTCAATCCCTCTGCCTCTGGGAAGACCGCAATCTGCGCTCCCTGAAACAACCGGTTCGTAAACACGTCGGCTGTGTAAAAAGTGTATTCCAAAAGACTTTTCCCCAAATCTGTTCTTCTCGTTAACTGAATTCGGCTGCGCGACCGACCGACCTTCAAACAACTGCCATCTGCACCCGCTTGTCATCCAGCCGAACCGGAAAGGTCGCAACTTTCACCGATTCGTCCTCCACGCAGATTCCTGTTTCAAGTTTGAAATGCTGCTTGTGCAGTGGTGACGCTACAACCAGATCGCCCCCAATATCGCCGACAATTCCCCGCGAAAGAACATTGGCCTGACCAAATGGGTCATAGTTGTCAATCGCGTAAATCGAGTCATTCGATCCCAGATAAAAGATCGCCGCCTGCCGATCTTCAACCAGCACACACACGCCTGCACCAACCTTGAGATCACTTACATCACACACTGTTACCCAGTCTAGTTCCATGTTTGTTTCCTTTCCACTTCGTACCTGGAACATCAGGCCGTCATCACTTCGGGCAAACCTTCAATTTCCTCTTCGGTAGCCGGGCGTACCTGCCCCCTTTCTTCCACGAACACAATGTTGCAGTCGTCGCGGTCACTGTTTACGAAATGGCGAAAGTGCTTCAGGCGGCTTTCGTCTTCAATGGTTTTTTTCCATTCGCACTCGTAAGTACCGATCACATGCTGAATCTGATCTTCCAGTTCCTGGCAGATGCCAAGCCGGTCCTCGATAATCACCGAACGCAGGTATTCCAGACCACCGTCCAGGCTTTCCATCCAGACCGAGGTCCTTTGCAGACAGTCCGCTGTTCTAATGTAGAACATCAGCACACGATCGATGTAACAAATCAGGGTTTCTCGATCAAGATCAGTGGCGAACAGGTCGGCATGTCTTGGTTTCATACCTCCATTGCCACAGACGTAAAGGTTCCAGCCATTCTCCGTAGCAATCACGCCGATATCCTTGCTTTGTGCTTCCGCGCACTCGCGGGTACACCCAGATACAGCAAATTTCAGTTTGTGGGGAGCCCGCAAGCCCTTGTAACGATTTTCGATATCGATCGCCAAACCCACGCTGTCATCCACACCGAAACGGCACCAGGTGCTGCCAACGCATGATTTAACCGTGCGGACAGATTTGCCATAAGCCTGTCCCGTTTCGAAACCGGCATCGATCAGCTCCCCCCAGATCAGTGGCAACTGCTCCAGACGTGCGCCGAGAAGGTCTATCCTCTGTCCGCCGGTAATCTTGGTATACAGGTTGAATTTCCTGGCCACCTCACCCAGCACGATCAGTTTATCCGGGGTAATTTCACCCCCCGCAACCCGAGGTACAACCGAATAAGTCCCGTTTTTCTGCATGTTGGCCAGCGCATGGTCGTTGGTGTCCTGCAAGGCCAGCTTGTCCTCGCTCAGAACATAGTCATTCCAGAACGAAGCGAGGATCGATCCGATGGCCGGCTTGCAGATATCGCAACCGCGTCCGCGGCCGTGTTTTTCAATCAGTTCGTCAAAGGTTTTCAATTTCCCTACCCTGATCAGATTCACCAGGTCCTGCCGGGTATGGGGGAAATGCTCGCAGATATCAGTATTGATTTCGATACCCTGCTTTGCCAGTTCACAATCCAGAACCGACTTGAGCAGAGCGGTACAACCACCGCAACCGGTTCCGGCATGGGTTTCTGATTTCAGGGTGCCGATATTCGTGCAACCTCCGACCACCGCCTCTCGAACTTGCCCCTTGGACACATCATGACAGGAACAGATTTGGGCGGTATCAGGCAGTGCCTCGGGCCCTAGTCCAGTGGAAGTGTCGCCTCCCCTGGCTGGCAGAATTAGCCTGTCTGGCTGCTCGGGTAATTCAATGCCGCTCAGGCAATACTGAAGCAATGAACTATATTCGGACGTATCCCCGACTAAAACCGCACCCAACAGCTGCTTTCCATTCCCACTGACCACAATTCGCTTGTAGATTTTGGCTGGCTCATCGCTGAAGGTGTAGCTCAGTGCACCGGGTGTCTTCCCATGGGAATCACCAATGCTACCCACGTCCACACCCAATAACTTCAGTTTGCTGCTCATATCCGACCCGGTGAATGACTGTTCGCCATGGTTCAGTTGGTCGACCACTGTTCTCGCCATCTGGTAGCCGGGAGCCACGAGACCAAAAACCTGCCCATTCCAGGACGCACATTCCCCGATTGCGTAGATATCAGGATCGGACGTCCGGCAATGGTCGTCGATCATGATCCCCCCCCGCTGGCCGGTTTTCAGGCCGCAGTCGCGGGCTATGGCATCACGTGGCCGAATTCCTGCAGAAAACAGAATCACATCGGTTTCAAGCGACTGCCCATCGGAGAAATTCATTCTCTGTCGGCAGGAATCTCCATCCGAGATCATCGTGGCATTCCGGCTACAGTGAACGGTCACGTCAAGCGCTTCAATTTTCCTTCGCAACATAGCGGCCCCGCCCTCGTCCAGCTGCACCGCCATAAGCCTCGGGGCAAATTCGACCACGTGCGTTTCCAGCCCGAGATCCTTCAGAGCCTTGGCAGCTTCGAGCCCCAGAAGGCCTCCACCGACGACGGTTCCGACGCTGGAAGAAGATGCACCGACCATGATCTGCTCAAGGTCTTCGATGGTTCGGTAAACGTAGCAACCTTCACGGTCATGGCCCGCTACCGGAGGAACAAAGGGATATGACCCGGTAGCTAGAACGATCTTGTCGTAGGGAACCTCGACCCCGGCAGATGAACGAACGATTCTTTTTGCACGATCGATGAATTCAGCACGCTGGCCGATATGAATTCTGATGTCATTTCGCTCAAAAAACCCTGGTTTGACCATGGAAAGATCGGCAGCGGTTTTTCCGGCAAAATATTCCGATAGATGAACCCTGTCATAGGCCGGGCGCGTTTCTTCGCAAAAAGTGGTGATTTCGAATTGGTCCTTTGCCTGACTATCGACCAGTCCTTCTAGAAAGTAGTGACCGACCATGCCATTCCCGATTACGACCAACTTCTCCTTGTTCATCATGAAACCCCTAGCATACGATTTGATTCGACAACCCTGAAACACCACCACCTTAATGAAGCCAGGCGCCTTTTCGATCTGGCCGGGACAACACGAAGCTCCTTTCGGCCTGCTGTAGGAAATCGGTGTCAGGAAGATTATTTCAGGAGATACTAGCAATATTCCTGCCAGTTTTATATACGCGCCAAAGTACCGGTTTTCCAGTAAATTATTTCAGAGACACGAGTTTGAACACCAGTAAGGCCCTAAAATGCACCAATAATGTGCAACTGATTCGGGCCGGAGCACCTTCGATCGACCCATTCATTTAAGAATTCAAACGGCTCGAGCCAACCCCATGAATCAAACAGGTGAGTTATCCAGAAATCATCGGCTCGCAATTAATGGCATCATAATTGCTTAATTCCGTAAGTGCATTCAGCCTCACTTTTACTCGCCGGCAAATGCAGCGAACCGGGTTGTCCGAAATCAAATTTACCTTATAGCGTCATGTCTGAACAACAATTGA
>JANXGZ010000020.1 GCA_024958995.1 Methylococcales bacterium
CCGACCGCGTTGGACGATTCAGGATGACGTAATGATAGTAACGAGCAATTGCACTAGAACGCGCATGAAATTCATCCGGCACCCTGCGCGCCCAGAGTATCCGGATACTTGCGGGCAGACGGCAATTACTGCCCATCCTCCACGCATGGTCTTCCCGCTGAGAACTGGTTTCGAAATGCACGACTTGCTCAGCGGCATGAACACCGGCATCAGTTCGCCCAGCGCAAACAACACCCACCTCGTCATTGGCAACGAATGACACAGCCTTTTCAAGGGATTCCTGAACGGAAGGCCGGCCGAGCTGGGTCTGCCAGCCTGAAAACTCGCGGCCATTGTATTCGACACCCAAAGCAACCTTCATCTTTCTTTCATCAATTGATCGAAGGGGAGAATTTGTTCGTAAACAAAGTAGAATTTCTCGCTGTCCAATATGCCGGCGACCGGGTGCGCGAAAAAATAACTCGCTTTTTCATCGATAGGTCAGCCACACGCGTTCCGCGCCCAGCTTTTGTTTAAGCCGGTTCAGCAATTCATCCGCCGGGCGAACTTTCCACTGATTGCCCAGCATGACACGTGTTTTTGCCTGCCCTGAAAGGTATTCGACACAAACTGAGCAATGACCACCCTGAAAAGGTGTCATTGCTTGCCGCAAGTAATCGATCGTTTCAGCCTGGCCTTTTTCGGTAGTTCCGTAGTTACCCTCGTGCCATTGAATAACCAGGTTTCTCGCGAACGCTTCCCGCGCCTGCTCGATGGTATAAAGCGATTCAACGGTCAGCCGAAGAATGCCGGTATATTCATCAATACCCAGAACCCCTTCGGCAACCAGAATCATGTCGGCCGACAACAGGTCGCGGTATGCTTTATATACATCACCGAAAATGGCCAGTTCCAACCTACCGCTACGGTCGTCCAGGGTGACGAAGGCCATTCGCTTGCCGCGCTTTGACTCTCTGATGCGCACATCAATCAGCAACCCTGCGATACGTGCTTGGGCCGTTACTTTCCACTTGTCCGGATCAGCCAATATGCCACCGATACGTGCGCTGGTAAAACCCGCCAGTTCGCTTTCGTAACGAGTGATTGGATGCCCGCTTAAGTACAGCCCCAGAGTCGCCTTTTCTTCCCTCAACCTCTCGCTCTCTGTCCACTGGCCCGTCTCATCACCACTGCTTTCATTCGATGCGGAAGGGTGCTCTTCTACAGCCTCTCCGAGGCCAAAAAGGTCTCCCTGCCCTGAGCACACCATACGTCCATGCTGTTCAGCGGTTTTCATCACCGCCGGCAGTCGCCTCAGATCCTCCGCCCGGTTTCGACCGAGGGGATCCATCGCACCAGACCGAACTAGCGCTTCCAGTACCCTCTTGTTAACCTTGCTTAAATCCAGGCGCTGGCAAAAATCCAGCAGACCAATATACTCTCCGCCGACATTCCTCTGATCCACGATTGATTCGATCGCGCTCTCGCCCACTCCCTTGATTGCCCCAAGACCGTAGGCGATTGTCCTGTCATTAATCGCGGAAAACCGATACTGCGAATGATTAACGCTGGGCGGGATAATTTCGAGTTCCATGGAACGGCATTCTTCAACTAGAATGACCACCTTGTCAGTATTGTCCATATCCGAAGACAATACGGCGGCCATGAACGGTGCCGGAAAATGGGCTTTTAACCAAGCCGTCTGGTATGCAACCAACGCATATGCAGCGGAATGCGACTTATTAAACCCGTACCCGGAAAACTTCTCCATCAGGTCGAAGATGTACGTGGCCGTCGATTCCCTGATGCCATTATTCACCGCACCCTCGGTAAAAACGGTTCTCTGCTTGGCCATCTCCGCTGGTTTCTTCTTACCCATTGCTCGCCGCAGAAGATCCGCACTTCCTAGCGTATACCCGGCCAACTCCCGGGCAATCTGCATGACCTGTTCTTGGTAGAGGATCACGCCGTTCGTCGGATTCAGAATCGGTTCAAGCATCGGATGCGCATACTTTGCAGTTCTTCGACCGTGCTTCACGTCGATGTAATCATCCACCATGCCCGACTGCAATGGTCCCGGCCGAAACAGTGCCACCAGGGCAATAATGTCCGCGAAACAATCGGGCTGCAGACGACGAATCAGATCCTTCATGCCGCGGGACTCAAGCTGAAAGATCGCGGTTGTCGAACAATCCTTAAGGATCCTGTAACTGGCAAAGTCGTCCTTGGGAATCCGGGCAATATCAATTGGATCTTGCCCTTCAGCCTCAAGCCGGGAGTTGATTGACTGCAAGGCCCAGTCGATGATGGTCAACGTCCTCAATCCCAGGAAGTCGAACTTGACCAGGCCGACCGTTTCGACGTCATCCTTGTCGAACTGGGTAACAAGGTTGCTGCCCCCCTGTTCGCAGTACAGTGGTGTAAAATCAGTCAGCCTCGAAGGCGCAATGACTACACCACCCGCGTGCTTCCCTGCATTTCTGGCGATACCTTCCAGAGATCTGGCAAGGTCGATCAATTCCCGGGTATCGTCATCTTCACCGTACAGACGCCCCAGTTCTTCGCTTTCCGACAAAGCTTTTTCAAGAGTCATCCCGACCTCGAACGGAATCAGTTTTGCCAGATTGTCCACCAAGCCGTAGGAATAACCGAGGATCCGACCGACGTCTCTAACCACCGCACGAGCCGCCATGCTTCCGTAGGTGATGATCTGGGAAACTCGCTCTCTGCCGTATTTCCCGGCCACATATTCAATCACCCTGTCACGCCCTTCCATGCAGAAGTCCACATCGAAGTCAGGCATCGAAACTCTTTCTGGATTCAGAAACCGCTCAAACAGCAGGTCAAACTCGATCGGGTCCAGATCGGTAATACCAAGCGCATAGGCAACAAGCGACCCGGCTCCGGAACCACGGCCAGGTCCCACGGGAATATGGTTGCTTTTCGCCCACTGGATGAAATCGGCAACGATCAGGAAATAACCAGGAAAACCCATCTCGAGAATAACGTCGAGTTCTCTCTGTAGCCGGTCCTGGTAAGCCTTGCTCCCATTTTCCGAGACCCCAGAAACCATCTCCAGTCGCTGAGACAAACCGCGCCGGGAAAGATTGACGAAATATTCCCCGGTGGTCGTGTTTTCGGGAATCGGAAAATCAGGCAGGTGGTGTTTCCCCAATTCCAGCGTCAAATTACAGCGCCGGGCAATCTCTACTGTGTTCGCTAGGGCTTCTGGAATATCCGAAAAAGTCTCGACCATCTCGTTCTGGGTCGTAAAATACTGACATTCACTGTATTCCAGCGGACGTCTGGCATCATCCAACACCCGGCCTTGGTGGATACACACCCGAGCCTCGTGGGCCTGGAAATCATTGCGATCAAGGAAACGGACATCGTTGGTTGCAACGACCGGGCAACCAAATTCCAGAGCCATTGCCACCGACGTTTCGATGTAGTCTTCCTCGGCTGGGCGTTCCGTCCGATAGAGTTCAATGTAGAAACGATCATCAAAAACCCGCATCCATTTTTCTAGCGACGCCTTGGCATTCCCCTTACGCGATTCAAGCAGGTTACGGCCAATAGCGCCCGCGCAACCTCCCGACAAAGCAATCAATCCGCCGCTTTGCTGCTCGATCCATTGTTCCGAAAGCATGGGTATTCCCTGGTGCTGGCCTTCCAGATAACTCTTTGAAATCAATTCGGTCAAAGCCAGGTAACCCGCGTGATCCTGGCAAAGGAGAGTCATTCGATGCGGAACCGCAGGCTCCTGACTATTGAGGACATGGACGTCAGCACCCACTATAGGCTTGACGCCGCACGATAAAGCGGCCTTGTAGAACTTCACCATACCAAACAGGTTGCTCTGATCGGTAATCGCAACGGCCGGCATTCGGTCGTCGACGGCTTTCTTGAGTAGGGGTTTGATCCG
>JANXGZ010000189.1 GCA_024958995.1 Methylococcales bacterium
CTGATAGAAGTCAAAAGGGCTTTCACGGGGTGGGCCAGCATGTCGTCCACTGCGGTGGATTCATACCCGCAATGCGCCATGCAATTCGAACACTTGATGTTCTTTGAGGATCCGTAATTCTCCCAGGCTGTCTCCTCCATTAGTTCCGTGAAACTCTGCGCATAGCCTTCATCCACGAGCAGGTAACAGGGTTTTTGCCACCCGAACACATTCCGTGTCGGGTTTCCCCATGGTGTACAGTCGTAACGTTGGTTTCCTGCAAGAAAATCGAGGTAAAGAGTCGAGTGATTAAACTTCCAGCCGCGTCCTTTACCCAAACTGAAGATTCCTCGGAAAAGTTCCTTGACTGGCTTGCCCTTGATGAAAACTTCCTGCTGCGGAGCATGATCGTAGCTGAAGCCAGGAGAAATGGTCACCCCCTCGACGCCTAGACTGGTGACATAATCCAGGAACTCCGCAACTTCGTCCGGCTTTTCGCCGTCAAAAAGAGTGCAATTGATGTTCACCCTGAACCCCCGATCAAGCGCGATCTTGATTGCTTCCACTGCCCGATCGAAAACCCCTTCCTGGCAAACCATTTCATCGTGCCGATCGCGATTACCGTCTAGGTGAACCGAGAAAGTCAGGTAAGGAGATGGCACATAATCACCCATCCGCTTTTTAAGCAGCAAAGCGTTAGTACACAGGTAAACGAACTTCTTGCGTTTTATGATGCCCTCGACAATCTGCGGCAGTTCCTTGTGCAGAAGCGGTTCACCTCCTGGAATCGAAACAATCGGTGCGTCACATTCGTCCACCGCATCTAGGCATTCCTCGACACTGAGACGCTTCTGCAGAATCTCCTGTGGATAGTCGATCTTGCCGCAACCCGCACAAGCCAGATTACACTGAAACAGCGGTTCCAACATTAACACCAGAGGGTAACGCTTGACGCCCTTGATCTTTTGTGTCAGCAGATATCGTGCAACGCTGAGCTGTTGCCTTAACGGTATGCTCATTTACCCACCCCATTGATAACAACATCACCTGAACTTCCACTCTTCCCAGCCACTTTCTTAGTCAGCCCAACGGGCAGGCGGAAAGTAACGGTTTCCGGCTCTGCCTCCATTTCCACGATCTTGCCAATACCTAATTGATCCAGTCTCTTCAGTACCTCCTGAACCAGCACTTCTGGAGTAGAAGCGCCAGCGGAAATCCCAACCCGAAGATCCGGATTGAACCAGGACAGATCAAGATCACTTGCATCTTCAACCAGGAAAGAATTCACGCCCATATGTTCGCCAACCTCCCGAAGCCTGTTCGAATTGGAACTATTCCTTGCACCGACCACGATCAAAAGGTCCACCGCTCCGGCGAGTTTCCTCACCGCTAACTGACGATTCTGCGTGGCATAACAGATGTCGTCCTTCCGAGGTTCGATAACCCTAGGAAATTTTTTCTTGATGGCCACCTGAATGTTTTTCGTGTCATCCACGGACAGCGTGGTCTGAGTCACATAGGTCAGGCGAGAGGAATCTTTAACCCGCAGTTTTTCCACATCGCTTTCATCCTGAACCAGATAGATCTCTCCGCCATAACTGCGGTCATAATGACCCAGGGTTCCATTAACCTCTGGATGCCCCGCATGACCGATCAGGATCACTTCGTTACCAGCCTTGGCATTGCGAACCACTTCGAGATGAACTTTGGTCACCAGCGGACACGTCGCATTGAGCACATTCAACCCACGAGCTTCGGCATCGGCGATCATCTTTTCAGCTACGCCGTGGGCACTAAAAACCGTCACTGCATCGGCCGGCACTTCATCCAGCGTTTCGACGAACACGGCTCCCCTTTCCCTGAGGTCCTCGACGACTCGCTGGTTGTGAACAATTTCGTGAACCACATAGACCGGCGCTCCGTATATTTCCAGGGCAGATTCCACGATCTCAATTGCCCTGACCACACCGGCACAAAAGCCTCTCGGCCGAGTCATTAAAATATCCAATAGAAAAACCCTCGTTTAATTGTTTGTTTCAGCGTACCCGCCTCGGGTCGGGGAATTGACATGAACTAGCGTTGTCGTTATTTCGCAACACCTAGCAACCACCGCTGAACATGTCACCCGAATGCCTGCACAGCCCTTACCATTCAACATCAATCTGGCCGCAAAAATGCGGGCATAGAAAACCTGCCTGATGATTAATTTTACTGGAAAATTAATCAATTATCCAGAAACGAGCCCAATAGGGTCATCAACATTGGTGCAATAAAATCCTGCATTGGGCAAAACGCAACAAAACAGGAGGTAGCAAGGAACTGTCGTCGAGTCCTAAACAAGGGTGATTATATCTTGACTCGACCTGAATATTCTATAGAATTCATCTAACTATTCCAATCCTTGGTCGCTTCTATACTGGGAAATCTGGGGGAAAATTAAACCAAATTATTGTTGTAATTTACCCAGCTCGAAACAGTTGAAAAAACCGGGTCCGTAAGAAGCAAACGAGAAAATCTCTAGCTCAGAAATTAGAATAACTTTAATTCTATTTATAATACATACGTTTAGCATTATTTCAAGACACAAACAGGCCCCGTACTGCCTTGTACTTTTTTTACAACATGATTAATGCAGTCCTCAAAAGCTCTCTCATGACTACCCCAGAAGCGGGAAGCATATTCGATCCCCCACTGGACGAATTGTCGGATCTGGAAATGCAAACAATCCTACTGGAGGAGGTCTCCCGGACATTTGCGATGACAATCCCGCAGCTTCCGGAAGAACTATTTCCGGTGGTTGCCAACGCTTATCTGCTTTGCAGAACGGTGGATACGATCGAGGATGAGGTCAGCCTGCCTGCCGAAGCTAAAAGGGAGTTTTGCAGAAGATTCATCGGCGTTGTAAAAAACACAGAAAATGCAGTAGGTTTCGCCACTGATCTACACCCTCTGCTTTCGCAACAAACCATTCCTGCAGAACATGAACTGATCCGCAATATTGACCGAATCATTGGCATTACCCATAGCTTCTCCACGGAGCAGCAGGCGGCGCTCGTGACCTGTGTAGAAACGATGGCCGGCGGAATGCCTGAATTCCAGGATCTAGATCTCCACTGTGGACTGAAAACAATGGCGGACATGGACCGTTATTGCTACTTCGTGGCCGGTTGTGTTGGAGAAATGCTTTCGAAACTCTTCTGCACTTATTCTCCAGAAATCGCTCAACACCGGCAAAGGATGCTCGAACTGTCGGTTTCATTTGGCCAAGGGTTGCAGATGACCAATATCCTAAAGGACATCTGGGATGATCACCGGCGTTCGGTGTGCTGGCTGCCCCAGGACAAGTTTACCAACCCGGCTTTCAATCTCGCGGAATTGGTTCCCGACCATAACAGCCCCGCATTCCGGAAGGGTCTGGAACAATTACTCGCCATTGCTCACCTCCATCTGCGGAATGCCCTGGAATACACATTGCTGATTCCAAAAACAGAAATAGGTATTCGCTATTTCTGCCTCTGGGCTCTAGGCATGGCCGTGCTAACACTGAAAGAAATCAAGGCCAATCTAGACTTTTCGGCTCCCGATCAGGTCAAAATCTCACGACGAGCAGTCAAGTCAACGGTGCTGGCCACACGTCTCGCCGGACGAAGTGACTTGGCGCTTAGAGCAC
The DNA here is from genome assembly GCA_024958995.1 of Methylococcales bacterium. GTDB lineage: Bacteria > Pseudomonadota > Gammaproteobacteria > Methylococcales > UBA1147 > UBA1147. The sequence continues at coordinate 3,650 of JANXGZ010000189.1, forward strand.
TTTTCGCCATCACTTCGTACGGCCTTAAAAGCCGATAAAAACCCCGAAATCTTCATCAGATAACAACAGACATTACAATTTTATTCAGGCCTATAAACGGATCCACCATGCTAAAAAATACAGCCCAGATTAACCTGAGGAACCAACCCGCCGAGAGGGATACAGCCCTGTCCGAAGGTAACTGGAAAGCCACCCTGGAACCAGCGATAGAAAAAGCGCAAAGCTCGCTGCGAAAAGCCCAGCAAACTGATGGCCATTGGGTGTTTGAACTCGAAGCCGACTGCACGATACCATCGGAATACATCACCATGATGCATTATCTTGGTGAAGTCGACGAACTTCTGCAGGCCAAGATTACAAACTACCTGAGGGCACGACAAAACGAGGATGGCAGCTACTCACTTTTCCCCGGGGGCCCGAACGATATCAGTTGCACCACTAAGGTTTACTTCGCCCTGAAACTGGCTGGAGATTCCTCGCAGCGGCCACACATGAAAAAGGCCCGCGAATATATTCTCAGCCAGGGGGGGGCCGCGAAATGCAACGTTTTCACCCGAATTCTGCTGGCAATATTCGAACAGGTCCCATGGAAAGCTGTGCCCTATATTCCAGTCGAAATCATGCTGTTGCCAAAGTGGTTTCCGTTCCACCTGGACAAGGTTTCATACTGGTCGAGAGCAACGATGGTACCTCTGTTCGTCATGTGTACCCTCAAGGCAAAAGCCGTCAACCCGTCCGCAACCGACATTAGCGAGCTATTCGTAACAGCACCGGAAGCCGAAGAACATTATTTTCCAAAGCGCGGCGTATTGAACAAGGTTTTCCTGGGACTTGACTTCCTGGGTCGTTCTCTGGATCCCTTCATCCCCAAACGCATGCGGAAGAAAGCGCTGCGCGAAGCGCAGCAATGGATCAGAGAACGACTCAACGGCGAAGATGGTCTCGGGGGTATATTCCCGGCTATGGTTTTGGCGTACGAATCCATGCTGCTGCTTGGAATGCCCAAAGACCATCCGGATGTCGTGACCGCAAAAAAAGCGTTTAAAAAGCTCCTCGTGGTCAACGACCATGATGCCTATTTCCAGCCTTGCCTGTCACCCATATGGGATACCGGACTAGCAATCCTAGCCTTGCAGGAAGCGGGTTCAAAAGAAAATTCGGAAGAAATCGACCGCGGGCTCGACTGGATTACTGAGAGACAGCTTGATAACGAACCTGGCGACTGGCGCATCGCCTGCCCTGAATATCAAGGTGGGGGCGGATGGGCATTTGAATACGAAAACCCCCACTACCCAGATGTTGATGATACAGCGGTTGTCGCCTACGCGCTGACCCAGACCAGTGAAAAACGTTTCCACGAATCAGCCCGGAAAGCAGCCCGGTGGATCCAGGTCATGCAGTCCAGAAATGGCGGTTTCGGGGCATTTGACATCGACAATACCCATTATTATCTGAACGAGATTCCGTTTGCCGACCATGGCGCCCTACTTGACCCACCGACTGCGGACGTCAGTGCCCGTTGCGCAATGTTCATGGCTAGGATGGTCGACGAATACCCTGAATACCGCGACTCTCTCGATCAGACAATTACCTACCTCAGAAATGAACAAGAAACCGATGGATCATGGTTCGGCCGTTGGGGAACCAACTACATTTACGGAACCTGGTCGGTACTGGTCGCTCTGGAACAGGTCGGGTTATCCAGTGACGACCCGATGTTCAGGGATGCGGTCTGCTGGCTGAAAAGCAAGCAGAATAGCGACGGCGGATGGGGGGAAGACAATCTGAGCTATCACGACACCGACTACAGCGGCAAGTATTCGTTCAGCACATCATTCCAGACCGCGTGGGCCCTGTTGGGCCTGATGGCGGCAAAAGAAACCGAGTCAGCCGAAGTCAGGGCAGGAATCAATTACCTACTCAAAACCCAGGAGTCCGACGGATTCTGGACCGATCACTGCTTTACGGCCCCGGGTTTTCCACGGGTGTTCTATCTGAAATACCACGGGTACAGCAAGTACTTCCCGCTTTGGGCACTGGCCAGGTTTCGAAACACAGAATGCCAGGAATAACCAAGGTTGGCCTGCTCGTCGCATTGCCCGACGAGCGAAGAACCCTGACAAACGCCCGGATCAAATCCGGGCGTTTTTCGCATCTGAACGAGAACACCATGGTCTGCCTCTCGGGCGTAGGACCTGAAAATGCTTCCGCAGCTGCCATCAGCCTCATCGAGCAAGGATGCGACGCCCTTGTCAGCTGGGGCTGCGCCGCAGCACTCAGGCCAGAGTTCCGTCCCGGTGATCTGTTAATCCCGGAGCAACTCCTTTCCGTCTCTGGTGATTCGTTGAACACCGACACGGTCTGGCGAACTAGCATTGTGGAAAGGCTGGAAAATGGCCCGAAAATCCATCCGGACAGCATCACGGAGAGTTCATCCCTGGTTACTTCGGCCTACGAGAAAAAGCGACTGGCGGCGCGAACAAAGGCTGCTGCACTGGACATGGAGAGCACAGCAATTGTCGGAACCGCTATCCGGCACAAAGTTCCGGCGATTGTGATCCGTGCAATTGCCGACACGGCTGATATGGACTTGCCCAAACCAGTCTCACTTTCACTGGACGACAAGGGAAATGTCCGCTTGCCCCTGCTCATCGCGGGGCTGATCTGGAACCCCTCCTCAATCCCCGGCATTGCTCGTCTGGCTAGAGCATTCCGTTGTGCAACTAAAACGCTGGAGTATACAGCCCGAGAGCTGCACTACGATTTTTCACCCGCCCTTCGCCCCGAATAAACAACACTGATGCGACTCGCAAGCAAGGTTCATTCACTGCTCGAAAGCTGTCTTGTAGCCTGGGTCTCAGCGATGATTCGGCACCGTTGGTTGTGCCTTGCCCTGATTTTCCTTCTCACCTGCGGCAGTGGTTACTACACGATCGGGAACCTAGGCGTGAATACCGATACGAAAGAAATGCTTTCGGCCGATCTCCAGTTCCGTAAAGACTACGCCCTCCTCAACCGGTCGTTCCCCGAAGATGCACGAGCGATCCTAGTTGTGATCAGGGGAAGCAATCCAGAACAGACAGATCTGGCTGTGAGGAACCTCGGTCAGCAATTCAGCGAACAAACGAATACCGTGGAATCGGTATACACACCCAATCGAGGAACATTCTTTGACCGGCAGGCCCTACTGTTCCTAGACGTAAACGAACTTGACCAACTGGCCCTGGAGATTACGCGGGCGCAGCCTTTTCTTGGCCGGCTCAGCCAGAACAATTCGCTCGATCAACTGCTGAACCTTCTGAATCATGCGATCCCTAAACAGAAGGACAGTCATTCGCTGACACAGACCGACAGGCTTCTGTTGGATCTGGCACATAGCGTACAGGCTGCACTGCAAGGAGGTCATCAATCCATTTCCTGGCAAAAACTGATGCTTGGAAGCGATTCGGCACTGAACCAGAACATCGGTTTCATTCTGGTCGCTCCCCGTTTCGATTACAGTGACCTGGTCCCGGCCGAAAGGTCTATCCAGTCCATTCGCGCCATCTCACACGAATTCGAAGCAAACAACCGTGGCGTTTCTGTACGACTGACCGGTGAAGTAGCGCTGGAGCATGATGAACTCGAGAGTATCAGCAAGGGCACCGCCGTGGCCGGGGCAGTTTCTTTGGTTCTCGTTTGCCTCAGCCTTGTCTGCGGGCTAAGGTCAATCAGGCTGGCAACGGCAACACTGATCACTCTTGTCGCAGGGCTTATACTCTCGGCCGCGTTTGCAACTTTGGCCGTTGGCAGCCTGAACCTGATTTCGATTGCATTCGCGGTTCTGTATATCGGACTCGGGGTCGATTACGCCATCCACTTGTGCCTCAGAACCCAGGAGATGATTCGCGTCGGGATGTCCCGAGACAGCGCGGTCATCGACAGTGCGCGCTGTCTCGGTCCGTCCCTCATCCTTTGCTGCCTGACCACCTCGATGGGTTTCTACTCGTTTGTACCAACCGCCTACCAGGGTGTATCCGAACTGGGGGTCATATCCGGTACAGCGATGTTCATCGGACTTTTTATCACCCTATCACTGTTACCTGCTCTCTTGGTTACCCTACCCGGGAAGGAGGGTGCATCAACCCCTGAATCCAACCCTATGCCGCGTAATTGGCACAGTTTCCCGGTTCGCCACCGGCGATTGATAAAAATCAGTACAGCGCTAATCTCCCTGTGCGGCATCTGGAGCCTTTCGGATGTCGCTTTCGATTTTGACCCCGTTTCATTGCGCGACCAGGGTGCCGAATCGGTCACCACATTCAGGGAATTACTGAAAAACAAAGAAACCTCTCCGCTGGTCATCTCGGTCATCGCTAACAACGAGAAACAGGCCCGGGAGAAAATCGAGCAACTCCAACAACTCGACTCGGTAGACAGCGTGTTAAGTGTTTTGGATTTCATGCCGCGGAACCAGGAAGAAAAACTCGAGATCATTGAGGCACTTGACGAAAGTCTTGGGCCACTGATGGGCGATTTTCCGCCGCTAGGCCCGGTCGATGTGCATCGACAGACCGAAGAATTCGGAACCCTGTTGGCGATCCTCGAGAGCAACGGCGATGCTCAGGCAGAGCATCCTTATTCCGAAACCGCAGGGCGGTTAATGCTGCGTCATCAGTTGAAAAAACTGCTCGCGATCCTTGAACAATCGACCGAGCAGGAAAAGCAAGAGCTTTTGGAAACCATTCAGAACGCAGCCCTGAAAAATCTGGCCGGAACCATCGCTAAGCTCACGACCGCGTTAAACGCCTCGACCTTTGACGACCTAAATGCTCTTCCAGAATCCTTCCTACGTAGATGGCTAAGCCAGGACGGACTTTTCAGGTTGCAAGTGCAGCCCCGCAAGGACCTGAATGACCTTGATAACCTGCGGGAATTCGTCGAACAGGTGCAGGAAGTCGCGCCAAACGCATCCGACCTTCCCGTAATCTACTCGGAATCCGGAAAAGAGGTCGTCAAGGCTTTTCAGCAAGCAACTACCTATGCGATCATCGCAATCTCGCTGATCTCATTGATTGTTTTGGGAAATATCCGGGAAACCGGCTTGGTCCTGATGCCACTGTTCCTGACCGCCATTCTGACCGGTGCATCAACCGTGCTCTTCGACAACCCGTTCAACTTCGCTAATATAATCGTCCTGCCGTTGCTGCTGGGCCTGGGGGTCGACAGTTCAATCCACATCGTACATCGTCTCCGATTGATGAAATACGAGCAATCAGAGATACTCAAAACCAGCACGGCACGGGGCATCTTCTTCAGCGGCCTGACCACTGTTTTCAGTTTCACCAGCCTGGCGTTCATTTCACATGCCGGTACTGCCAGCCTTGGTCTGTTGCTGACCATTGGTATCCTGCTGACACTAACCTGCACCCTTGTCGTTCTGCCGGCATTTGCAGTGAAACCCGAAGCCACTTTTTCTTGAATTCAACCCTTTCGAGGTCATTGATGTCCGATTCTCTTACCGACCTGATGGCAGCCCGAGAGGGCGAGAATTTTTCTCTGCACGACACCTACCTGAACTCCCAGATGGTCAGGGTTCTGAAGACCATCGGCTATGACCGAATATATACGAAGGCCAAGGGACAATATCTTTACGACCGGGATGGCAATGAATACCTGGACCTGCTCAGCGGCTTCGGCGTGTTTGCCGTTGGCCGTAACAACCCGACCGTGGTCAAGGCACTTCAGGATGTATTTCGTGAACAACTGCCAGACATGGTTCAGATGGATGTCTCCCTACTAAGCGGTCTGCTTGCAGAAAAGATCATCCAGAACTGCCCACCTGAACTGGAACGAATGTTCTTCTGTAATTCGGGCGCAGAAGCCGCGGAAGCCGCCATCAAATTTGCCCGTTACACCACGGGCCGGCCGAACATCGTGTATTGCGAGCACGGATTTCATGGCCTGACACTGGGCGCATTGTCGGTCATGGGAGAAGAGATCTTCCGCGAGGGTTTCGGCCCTCTGTTGCCCGGCTGTAATGCCGTGCCGTTTAACGACCTGAAGGCACTGGAGAATGCCTTGCGTTCCAAGGACGTGGCTGCATTCATCGTCGAACCCATCCAGGGGAAAGGAGTCAATCTGCCGAACGACGATTACCTGCCGGAAGCCCAGCGTCTATGCGCGAAGTACGGAACCCTTTTTATTGCGGATGAAATTCAGACCGGAATCGGCCGGACGGGCAAATTCTGGGCGATCGATCACTGGAATGTCCAACCGGACATGATTCTGATGGCCAAGGCCCTTTCCGGAGGATTCATCCCGATTGGTGCCGTAGCCATGAAACAGTTCATCATGGACAAGGTCTTCAATCGAATGGACCGGGCCGTCATTCATGGCTCAACATTTTCCAAGAACAACATGGCTATGGCTGCAGGCCTCGCGACCATCCAGGTTATCGAGGAAAACAATCTGCTGAACAACGCGGCACACCTCGGTGACGCGATTGTTAGGGAACTGAACAGCCTGATCGGCCAATACGAATTCCTCAAGGAAGTGCGAGGCAAAGGCCTGATGATCGCAATCGAATTCGGTGCACCAAAAAGTTTTTCCCTGAAAACCGCGTGGAACCTGCTGGAAACCGCCAACAAGGGGCTGTTTTGCCAGATGGTAACCATCCCCCTGTTCACCCGTCACGGGATACTGACCCAGGTAGCTGGCCACGGCATGAATGTTGTGAAATTACTGGCTCCGCTAGTCATCACCGAAAAGGACAAGGACCTAATCGTCCGGTCATTCGATGGCGTCATCGCCGACTGTCACAAGGTTCCGGGTTCGATATGGGATCTTGGCAAGACGCTCGCAGGACATGCTCTGAAGTCCGGTAAATCGTAACCGGAGTTCATTCCAGAACCAAGTCATTCGTCTCCGTCAGCGTACCTCTGCGTTTTCATTTCGAGGTATTGCAAAAGCGCAGCAAAGCCCTCGTTGGCAATGATCGTTTTGAACTCGGCACGCTTCAGGGCCAGATCACTGACCCCGCCGACAATGATGTTGACGATCCTTGGCTTTTCTTCCCCCGGTTGTAACAAATAGACGAAGTCCACTGTTTCCTCGCCTGGTATTTCCAATACTGAATTCACCTGAATCCGCCCCCGCTTTGCCGGTTGCGCGCCGGTCACCCGGAAACCTTCCCCCGTATAGCCGTCAAATCGACTGGAGTAGGCAGCAATACAGTATTCGCTAAAAACGTCGACAAACTTCTTTCGGCCATTGTCGTCAATCGCTTCCCAGTTCTTTTTCCCAACTGAAAACCGCGCGATATATTCCAGGTCATAGGTAGACTCGATGACTCCGGCCAGTTTCGCATAGCGGCCCTGATAACCCAGTCGTTCGGCATCCTTCATGACCGTAAGCAATGCCGTATTGAGCCCCTCAACCACCATTTTTGCCTGGCTGTCTGGATTGGCAATAGCGGGCCCATGCGTACAAATAAAAAGAAAGCAGAGGCAGCAAATTTTGGCTCTGAACATGGTGAACAAGACCGTGAGAAATAGGGTTCGGCACTATACCACAAGAAAAAACTGCTAAACTGCCAGCGAACAACCAGCCGACACGCAATTCGGCTAACGTTGGTATAGTCATCGTTCAGAATTCAGCAAAGGTAACTGACATGCGTTTCATTCTTCCCTTGCTTGCTTACGCTTCCATTGCCGGCGCGGTGGATGAACCACCTTCGGCAGGCGGACTGCCAGAACCTCCCGACCTGCCTCTTCCGGTTGAAAGCGGGGAATCCCTTGATCCGGGTGAACCTGAGATCACCATTCGGCGCCGCAGCGGAAAAACGATTCAAGAATACCGGGTTAACGGTGTCATTTACATGGTAAAGATCGTACCGGACGCAGGTCCTCCATACTACCTGGTCGATGCCGATGGCGATGGAAACATGGACGTACGGCATAGTAACCTGGAGCGGAATATTAAGATTCCGCAATGGGTCCTGTTTCGCTGGTAACCACGCCAGGGGCAGACCGGCAGATCCAGAGGGAATACCGATTCCTCGGGCACAACAAATACGCTGAAGCCCCTACCCCAACGCACAATCAATACCAGCCAGTTCGTATACTCATGCGTTTTCCATCAACGGAATCCTGAACAAACAACCCCGTGCCCAAGATACACCGGAAAATCAGGTACTTTTCAATGTCACTGGGAATCTTTCTGGTGTTCGCAACATCGAATGGGATTTCCCAATCACTGATCAACAACGACAGGACATACATGAACAAGACAGCGCTAGACGCCTGCCCAGAAAGTCCGAATTGTGTATGCAGCCAAGTGGTCAGCAAAGACCATTTCGTAGCCCCGCTGACCTTTACCGGCAATGCTCAAAAAGCCTTTTCCGGCCTGAAAACGGCCATTTCCGAATTACCCGGAACACGAATCATCGTGTCCAATAACACCTATCTGCACGCCGAGTTTCAAACCCGCTGGCTGAAATTTACCGACGATGTCGAAGCTGTTCTGGACAAGGTCGGGAAGAAGATCGATATCCGTTCAGCATCCCGGGTAGGATACTGGGATCTGGGAACCAACCGGCGTCGGGTCGAAACCATCCGTCGGGCAATGCTTTCAACTCCGAAATAGAAACTTATTCGGCTAGAACAGGCGAGTAAAGCGCCACTGTATCCGGCACGCTGTAGCCCCGACAGCACCTCAGTAAAACGTGAACCCGAATCGACCCACCCTCCTGGTTCCAGGCTATCCAAGTTCTGCCAACAAGCTCTTGATCATTGTCCCTGCCTGTTGCTGATAACCGCCACCGAACAGGTTGAAATGATTCAAAACGTGGTACAGGTTGTAAAGCACCTTCCTGACACGGTAACCCGGATCGAGCGGCCAAACTTGAGCGTATGCCCGGTAAAATTCTGTCCCGAACCCTCCAAACAGTTCGGTCATGGCCACATCAGTTTCCCGGTCACCGAAATAACATGCGGGATCAAAAATAACCGGGCTGCCCGTATCGTCTGCAGCCGCGTTTCCAGCCCACAAGTCACCGTGCAACAAAGAAGGTACCGGGGTATGGCCTTGAAAAAAATCCGCAAGGCCTTCGGACAAACGGCGTCCGTTCTCGATCAACCTGCCGCTGCATCCATTTCTCTGTGCCAAATCGAGTTGAAACAAGAACCGGTGTTGCATCCAGAAACCGATCCAGTCCCCGGTTGCGGTATTTCTCTGCAGGGTGGAGCCGATCGTATTGTCGATGCTCCAGCCGAACGCGGTACCCAAGCATTTGTGCATGAGTGCAAGCTGCTCTCCGAGCTTCGCATTGGACTTTGGAGTAGAAGATCGAAGATTCAGTAACTCCAGCACCAGAAACGCCTGTCCCCCACCAATCCCCGACGCAACGGGCTCAGGAATCCTGATCGCACCGGTTGCCGCGATTTCCCGAAGTCCTTGGACTTCTGCATCGAACATGCGCAGAAGGCTAGCATCATTCAGCTTGACGAAGAAGGCACCCGTTGCCCCCTCGATGCGCATCGCCGAATTGATCGACCCGCCGCTACAGGCAACGCGCCGGTCAATCCTGAAGCCCGACCCGATTTCCGTCTCTACCGCTCGCCAGACTTCATTTTGGTTCATCTATCTCCTTCCCATCGTTATGGCTGATCTCAAAAATATCGCGAACGCCAGGCAACAGCCGGCTACTCTTCTTCGATGGATTATTTCACGGTCCAAACCAAATTCCATTAGAATGTTTCGATAATCGAGAGGCAGGCAACAAGGGTGTCAGATACCCCCAAAAAACCCGGGAGGACCCTGCAAAGCCTCCCGCAATGGGTCACTAAACATACTGGCGCCTCTGCAGAACTTGCCAACTAGGATTAACTCTTTCAATACCCAAGAGCGAAAATTCGTCATGATCTACAAGAACAACTGGCGAACCGCCAGCGTACTCGCGATCGGACTGTTTTGTGCAAGCTGCGGCCAAAAAGGCTCCTTGTGCCCAATCGACCCGCAGACAGGCAAAGCAATGGGTTCAGACTGCCCTTGGAGGGACGCGCCGCTACCGGACGAAACAGGGCAGCAGGCAGACAGCTAAATCCATGAATCATTTTGAATACCACGATAACGAACTGTTCGCCGAACAGGTTGCGGTTCGAGAAATAGCACAACGCTTCGGAACGCCGAGCTACATTTATTCGCGAGCCACTCTGGAAAGACACTGGAAGGCCTTTGACAGTGCTTTCGGAACCCGGCCTCACCTGATTTGCTACGCAGTGAAAGCTAATTCCAATCTCGCAGTTCTCAAGGTGCTTGCCCGCCTCGGATCCGGCTTTGACATCGTTTCTGCGGGTGAACTGGCGCGGGTCATTGAAGCGGGCGGTAACCCCGACAGAATCGTTTTCTCAGGCGTCGGCAAACGCGATGACGAATTACGAAAGGCAGTGGACGCTGGAATCCGCTGTTTCAACATAGAGGTTGCGGGTGAACTGACCCGGTTGAATCGGATTGCCGGTGAAACCGCACGCAAGGCTCCGGTATCGATTCGGGTAAACCCGGACGTTGATGCAAAAACCCACCCTTATATAGCAACCGGCCTGAAAGAAAACAAGTTTGGAATCGATTTCCGTGATGCGATCAGTGTCTACCGGCTGGCCGCAGAACTTCCCAACCTGGAAATTGTCGGCATCGATTGCCATATCGGCTCCCAGCTGACCAGTGTGACTCCCTTTATCGATGCGCTTGACCGGGTTCTCGATTTGCGAAAACAACTCATGAACCAGGGAATTTCAATTCACCACCTGGACCTGGGAGGCGGTCTCGGTATCCGCTACAAGAACGAGACCCCCCCTGAGCCGGCAACCTATGTTCAGGCCCTTTTCAACCGCTTGGGAAGCGATGATGTCGAGATTCTGCTGGAACCCGGAAGGGCCATCGCCGGTAACGCCGGGATCCTGGTCACCCAGGTTGAATACCTCAAACCGACGCCGGAGAGAAATTTTGCCATCGTAGACGCTGCGATGAATGACCTGTTGCGACCTGCATTGTATGATGCCTGGCAGGACATCGTCCCAGTCACCATCGGGAGGTCCGTCCCTGAAACCGAATATGATATTGTTGGCCCGATCTGCGAAACTGGTGATTTCCTCGGAAAATCGCGCAAACTGCCACTGGAAGAAGGAAATCTGCTGGCCATTCGATCTTCCGGCGCGTACGGTTTCAGCATGAGCTCGAACTATAACTCCAGACCCCGGGCTGCCGAGGTCATGGTCGACGGGAACCAGGCCTTCCTGATCCGTGACCGTGAGCAACTGCAACAACTCTGGACTGGCGAACACATCCCTGATTTTCTCCAGGACTGAAGCTGAAGATCCCAAGCCCAGAATCGACAACCGGTCAATTGAAGCTGGAATTTACAAAAATGCACGGCTTGGGCAACGACTTCGTTGTCATTGACGGGATCAGGCAGGCGGTGAATCTCTCTCTTGATCAGATTCAATTGCTAGCCAACCGGAATTTCGGGGTCGGATGTGACCAGATCCTGCTGGTCGAACGTCCCGGATCTTCGAACGCTGATTTCCGCTACCGGATTTTCAACCCCGACGGCAGCGAAGTCAGCCAGTGCGGCAACGGCGCTCGCTGTTTCGCTCGCTTTGTGCTGAACAAGAAACTCACCAGCAAGCCGGAAATTACGGTAGACACCAATGCCGGTCAACTGGTACTGCAGGTGGGGGAAAGCGATGATATCCGGGTCAACATGGGCATTCCGCGACACGAACCTGAAGAAATCCCTCTTAGAGCGGCCACCAGATCGATGCACTACGCAACAAAGCTCGGCGATCAAGATATCACCTTTAGCGCGGTTTCACTTGGAAACCCACACGCCGTCATCCTAGTCGACGATGTCCGAACGGCCCTGGTTGAGCAGCTTGGTCGACAACTGGAAAGCCATGAAATATTTCCACAACGAGTCAACGTGGGTTTCATGGAAGTTGTTGATCGGCACCGTGCGCGACTCCGGGTATTCGAACGGGGTGCCGGCGAAACACTGGCTTGCGGTAGCGGGGCTTGCGCAGCCACGGTGGTGGGCATTGAACAGAAGCTGCTGGAGAATCCGGTAAGAATTGACCTGCCTGGCGGACCGCTTATGATATCGTGGGGCGGTTACGGCCAGCCAGTTTATATGACTGGCCCTGCCATCAGCGTGTTTGAAGGAAGAATCGAATTATGAAGCAAGCAGAAATTGCCAAAGACGAAAATGGAGGAGTTACCGCCGAACAGGTGCAGACCTACCTGTCACAACATCCGGGTTTTTTTGCCAACCACGAAGGACTGCTTCAAAACCTGAGCATTCCGCATCATTCCGGTTCTGCGGTTTCTCTGATCGAGAAGCAACTACAGCTTTATCGGGAAAAGAACGAAAAACTGTCGCAGCAACTCAGCCTACTGGTGCAGATCGCGCGGGAAAATGACGGCCTGTTCCAGAAAGTGCACAAGTTGACCCTCTCCCTGATGGACGCGAGTGACCTAGAGAACACCGTAACAGACCTGCAGTCCGTCCTCCACAATGAATTCAAGGCCGATTTCGTCTCACTGCGCATCCTGCAGGAAAACAGCGACTCTCCCCTTGCTGAAGTTTTCGTTGCTCCTTCGGACCCGCGGCTGGATTCGTTCCAAAAAATGATTGATTCCGGACGCCCAAAATGCGGGGAACCGGCATCGGAACACGGAGCGTTCCTGTTCGGGGACAACGGCGACCGAATCAAATCCTGTGCAATCATTCCCTTTGCCACATCCGGTGTTTCAGGTCTGCTCGGAATCGGTAGCCTGGACGGTGAACGCTTCCTGCCCACCATGGGACAGCTGTTCCTGATCCAAATTGGTGAACTGATCGCATACCGTCTGAACGCCATCCTAGGCAGCGAAAGTTAACCTTTCAGCGTGTCCTCGACCCTGAATCCGCTGCTGGAACGGTATATAGATCAGCTCCGTTACGAACGCCGAGCATCGCCGCATACCCTCAGTGCCTGCCGCCGCGACCTTTCCAAACTCGCTAGATTCTGTGAAAAATCGAAGATCCCAGCCTGGAATAAGCTGAAAACACACCACATCCAGAGTCACATCACAGCGGAGTTCCGAAAGGGGCTGGGAAGCCGCAGCCTGCAGCGTGAGCTTTCATCGATCCGCGGGTTCCTGCAGTTTCTTGGCCATAACAACGAGATTGATGATAACCCGGCAAATTACGTCCGGGCGCCCAAGGCGGCAAACAGGCTACCCAGAACTCTCGATGTGGACCAGATCGCCGGATTAATGCAAGCCAGCCCGGGT
>JANXGZ010000116.1 GCA_024958995.1 Methylococcales bacterium
GCAGAAGCAACAGCCATCGGAGATTTTGCCTGGCTGCCAGGTTGCGGTTCTTTTCATGCAGGGGAAGCATTGTCGGTCTGTTGTTTCTGTAGCAGGGCTTTAGATTCAATGCTTGGCTGAGGGTCCTTTGACCCCCCTGCCAGTGCCTCCAACATTCTACTCCAGGTCAGCGACTGCAGGGCAAAAGCCCTGGAGCGGTGTCTCGAGTGCAGTGGAATTCAGCCGGTGAAGCAGTTGTCTGGGTATTCATACATATGTCTGATCAACCCCGCTGATTGCGTAAAAGTGCCGGTTCGTGCTCCAGTTTACCCTAATTCCTGATCTCTGTTGTCGTTGGAAAATACTATAGAGCGTTGTTTTAAAAGCGGAAAAAGTGCGACAATATGTCACATTTCCAGGCGGGATACTGATTGGTAGTATATAAATGCCCTATGGGCAACTTACCACCCTAAAATTAGTTTGTGCACTTTGTGCATATCCTCCTCTTGATGGACTGCTAGACCCCGACAAGGTCTCCAGTCCATTTTTGTTTGTGTCGCTTTCAGTATCGTGCATAGGTTTTTTAGTCTTTGCGCTTCATTTATATCCTCCTCTTGATGGACTGTGTGGTTTTTCGGTCCCAGCTCACTGTCGCTTGATGCGCTGCTCAGCTCCGGTGTCGATACCGGATACCGGTTCCCCCAAGGCCGCAATACCCGTGCGGGTTCTTGGCTAGATATTGCTGGTGGTACTCCTCGGCGTAGAAAAATTCGGGGGCATCCAGTATTTCCGTTGTGATTTCCGGCAAATCGTTTTCGGCTAATCTTTTCTGGTAATGGCTTCTCGAATCCTGGGCCTGTTCATACTGTTTCGTGTCGGCGGTATAGATTCCGGAACGATACTGGGTTCCCCGGTCATTTCCCTGCCGCATTCCCTGGGTTGGATTGTGAGATTCCCAGAACAGTTGTAGCAGCGAGACATAGTCAATCTTCCGGAAGTTGAAAATGACCTGCACAACTTCGTTATGTCCGGTCATCCCAGTGCACACTTCTTGGTAGGTGGGGTTGGGTGTGTGGCCACCAGCGAAACCAACGGATGTTGAGTAAACACCGGGTGTTTCCCAGAACTTTTTTTCTGCGCCCCAGAAACACCCGAGCCCAAACATGCCAATTTGAGTCTCGCTTGGAAAAGGAGCCACTGTCTGGTTTCCGTTCACGAAGTGGCGGGTCGAAACCGGTATGTTTTGAGACCGGCCTGGTAATGCCTGCTCCCTGGTGGGTATCGGCGATGGTTTTGAGAAAAAGTTGAACATTTTTTCTGTTTTCTCGCTGATTTGGCGTGACTGGAACCGTGAGTCTGACCTGTCGTTGTTTGTGCTGTCAGAACTCCGCGGCGCCTGTATATTTTCTAGACAGTAGACTGATGTGTCGGTGCTTGATCTTAACGGGTTTATGGGTTTTTGGATAGGCTGATTTGGCTTGACATCGTGGTTGTAGATATTGCCGTTCGCAACGGCTAATCCTCCAGTTCAAAGGTCATTCCCGTGTAAGCGCGAAGGCGTTCGATCAGGCGAACCCCCATGGCTCTGGCAGGTGTCCAGAAGCCCCCACTTGTTTCAATGTCGGTCTTGTCTCGAGCCAGGCAAATTGCAGCTTGGCAGATCATTTTGGCGGTTGTATTGTAACCAGGATCCTGGTTTCCAGTAACTTTTACCTGGGTCGTTTTCGAGTCGTTCGTCCAGCCAGTGAACTTTAATTCGAAGAAACCGGCTTCCCGTTTGGCCCGGTCAGGGCCATCGCCGGGTTTTGGGCACAAACGCTGAAGGAAATTACGGGTCCTCGTTGTTGAAGTGGCCAACAGGAAAAGCCCGAGTCCGAGAGCAGTCGTTGCTGCCCGCCATGCTCCCCGCAGACCTTTTCCTGTCAATAAGGCTTCATCGTACCTGAAGCGGGATGGAAATTGCTTCGGCATCAGTGCGGATGAACGAAGAACCGTCTGGGTATTGATTCCGGCCATGAGGAAAGGGGTGACCCAACTCCCGATAACCCGATCAAATTTCGGAAATCTGACCTGGTTTTGTTTAACCGGTTCCACATCAAGGCCGACGCAAAGCGAATAGGGATCCGACAATTCGCGCCGGACGCCCGGATCGGTTGCCGCTTCGGCTGCGGCATTCAGTCCACTTGCAATAGTACCTCCGCTTAGCCCACCGCGTATTGCCTTTACCCGCATAATGACGCGGTCTGCAGCTTGACCGAATCGGGCATGGCTCTGCTGCTGCAAGAAGTAAACGCCGAGGTCAGAAGGAATCGAGTCGAATCCACAACTGTGGATGATGCGTGCTCCGCTTGTGATCGCCCGCTGCTCGTACTGCATGACCATTCGCCGGATCCATTGCGATTCCCCGCTAAGGTCCACGTAATCGGTTCCGGTCTCGACGCAGGCGGCGACGAGCTGGCTTCCATACAAAGCATAGGGTCCGGCGGTTGAGAGTACCACCGAGGTACGGCAGCATAGTGCGATCAGTTCACTGGTGTCCGTGTTGTCCAGGGAAATCAGCGGTACAAGGTCTTGCGCGATGTTGAGTGCATGCTGAACGTCTTGGAGCCGAGCCCTGGAACGTCCAGCCATGCCCCAGTGAAGCGGTTTTTTTTCTGCCGAATAATCACGTAGGTATTCGCAGACGATTCGTCCTGTAAAACCGCTTGCGCCAAATACCACAAGGTCCAGTTCCCGCTTGCTGTCTGCCATGATTTATGCCATATAAAAGGGATTGAGCACTTTATTACAGCTTATCACTGTGGTTGCAGCAGGCTACGCGTTGATTCCGACCGTCGGCAAAAGGCTGGTTCGTTAGCGGCATGGGATGTACGATTTGTGACTGGCTATGAATCATAAGAAGGGGAAACGGCGTGCGTATATCTCATTCGGTAATTCCTGTATTGGTGTTCATTCTTTTCTCAGGTTTTCATCTCGGGACTGCAGTAGCTGCTGACCTGAACCGGGCGCAAATCGAAAAACTCCTGGAATCGGCAAAAAAGTCGAAACCGGCAGACCTGAGGCGAAAGGACCTGCAGGGCCTTGATCTTTCCGGGCTGGATTTACGCAATGCTGACTTGTGGGGTGCAAATCTCAAGCAGGCCAACCTCAGCCATTCCAATCTTTCTGGACTCAACCTGGACCTTAGCGTCATGGTCGGCATCAACCTGTCCGGTGCTAACCTTTCCAACACCAGTATTTTCGGAGTTCACATGGGGCGAGCCGATCTTTCCGGCGCTAACCTTAGGGGAAGTCGGGTTATTGCTACTTTGGATGGCGCCAACCTAACCAATGCGGACCTGTCGGGAGCGGATTGGGGGGTGGATATCAAGAACCAGCCGATGGGTCAGATGCGAGTTAGCCTCAAGAACGCCAATCTGTCGGGTGCACGGCTTGTCGATGCTAACCTGAATCGTGCGATGTTGAGGTTTGCAAAGTTTATCGGTGCGGATCTGCAAGGGACCAACCTGTTTCGGGCAGACCTTGCCGGGGCAGATTTCACCAGGGCCAATCTACAGGGTGCGGAGCTTTCGCAAGCTAGGCTGGAAGAGGCGGTTTTCCGGGAGGCAGACCTCAGCGGCGCACAGTTTCGAGAGATCAGGGGAAAATCGGCGATCCAGGGCCTTAACAAGGCGAAAAACCTGGACAAGGCTATTTTCGATTAGGGTGATCAAAGAACATTGAGCTTGACAGTAAAGGGCAAGGCCGTGATCTTGGGTGGTGTCGGGAAAAGGGCGGATTGACCGGTTGGATGCTATGCGATCGAGGCAAAGCAGTGGGTATGCGGATAGTCTTTTTCCGTAGCGCAAGATTCGGTTCTGAGCACGAAAGCTGGGGTTGTCGATGTCAGGATTGCTTTTTTTTCATTCACGCTTGGTATAGGGTTACGACTGGTTTATCACCAGGATCAAAAAAATAGGGGGACTGGTTCATGCCAAACACTTACAACAACAGTTTTTCGTTCAATCCCAAGGATATTGCGCTCATCGAGGAAGGGCTGCGGGCATTGTCCGAACATCACGATACGATCATGATGATTTCGCATGCAGAAACTGCTGATCAGAATGCCGTGATCGAATCGAAAGAAAGAAAAATCAGGGGGATTAACGAGCTTTTGGGCAAGATCTACAACCAGAAGATTTTCTACAGCCAGACCCACGAGCATGATGGGGTCCCTCTGGGCTGAAGGACACCGGCCCGGGTATGGCGGTTCACGTGCGCAGATCCGACCACAAGTTGGTAACGGGTTTGGAAAGGTCGTTCTGTTGACCAATCGTAATTGATTGGTCGCTGATCAGAGAGCACTGATCGTTGAATAAGTCCGGATTTCGGCGACGCCTGTTCTTCGCAGTTTCATGAGCATCAAACAAGTATTATTCTCGCTAGCCAGGGAGTGGATCGTGTTCTCTCGATCCCCGGCCCGGTAGGCTGTTTCCAGCCTTTTCTACAAGGGCCATGCATGAAAATCAACGGCGTCAATATTGACAGTACTTTCGCGGAGGCTTTTCCGATGAAAGCCACCCGAATCATCATTACAGCGATGAACCATTACTGGGCCTACCGGGCGGCCAATTCGATCCGCGGTTTTGCCTCATCGGTTATCGCCTGCGGCATCGAAGCCGATATCGAGAGGAAACTGAAACCCTCGGAGACTCCGGACGGTCGACCAGGATTTTCGGTCATGGTTTTCGCGATGACGGTCGAGGAGCTCGAAAAACAGGTTCCACACCGGGTTGGCCAGTCGGTAATGACTACCCCCACAACGGCCTGTTTTTCGGGAATCGAGAGCACGGTCAGGTTGCCGCTTGGCAAGCACCTGCGGTACTTCGGTGACGGATACCAGACGGCAAAAACCTTTGGCGAGCGTCGTTACTGGCGAATCCCGGTGATGCACGGTGAATTCGTGTGTGAGCATACCACCGGGGTTTGCGATGCGATCGGCGGTGGAAACTTCCTGGTGTTGGGTAAGAACGCGCACCATGTGTTGTCTGCCTGCCAGAGCGCGGTTGAAGCGATCGAAGAACTGAACGACGTTATCACATCCTTTCCCGGGGGGATCGTTGGTTCCGGGTCGAAAGTCGGTTGCAAGTACAGGTTTCTACCTGCGTCAACAAACGAGGCCTATTGTCCAACGCTGAAAGGAGTTGTTGACTCGAAACTTTCCGATGAAGTCGAGTCGGTTGTCGAGATTGTGATTGACGGGCTTACCGAGGAGGCAATCAAGAAGGCAATGCGGCTCGGAATCACCACTGCCTGCAACTACTGGGGGGAGACTCGGGCCTTGTGCGGAATCAGTGCCGGCAACTATGGCGGAAAACTTGGCAAGCATCATTTCTTTCTTGAGGACATTCTCTTCGAATCCGATTGAAGGGCGGCTGCTTTTTCGCTGTGTATCCGACACAGTCCATTTGGTCAGCTCGGCAAATGTTTGGCGCTGAGTGCCTATCTTGTGGATTTTAGGGCCAGACCGAAAGAAGGTGTCAGCTAGGTAACAACGAGCCGTCTGCGCTGCGAGTAGCAAATGTTAAAGCGATGCGGAGAACGTATTTGGCAATATCCAGGTGAAGCGGTTGTAAACCGAACAATGTTGTGGATTGTTTGGAATTCAGATCAAGTGGATTCCTGAACACAAGGGTTGGTTAATGGTTAAGGCGATGTAAAGGACGTTTTCGACCAGGCAGTAAAGTGCCTTGGGCAGCGAATCGCTGTTCGCCTTTCAGAATTCTGCGCTGGCGAGGGAGAAGTTGACGCTTTTCCCTGTTTTGAAAAGCGAGCCCTAATGGGGATGATGTTCTGGAGTTACGAGGTTGCTAACGGCATCCTGGTTCCGAAAATAAATTTTTCCGGGTGCGAGCATCGCGACCAGTTCCGATTGTTTCAGTTTGTCCATCA
>JANXGZ010000292.1 GCA_024958995.1 Methylococcales bacterium
GTCATATTATTTTTGTTGCCACGGAGGGTATTGATTTCGCCGTTGTGGCTCATGAAGCGGTTTGGCTGCGCTCTATCCCAGCTTGGAAAAGTATTGGTGGAGAATCTGCTGTGAACCATTGCCAGATGGCTCTCGTAGTCAGGGTCTTCGAGCTCCGGATAGAAAGGGAACAACTGGCCTGGTGTGAGCATGCCCTTATAGACGATGATTCGCGAATTCAGGCTACAGACATAAACCTGGTGCGCCTCTTTCAGGTTTGAGTTCTGCTTTGTTTCTACGGTGAATCGGCGACGAATCAGGTAGAGTGCGCGGTCGAAAGCATGGCCGGTGGTCTTCGAGCCCGCGATGACGACTTGTTCGATAAATGGCATTGCGTCTCTTGCAGCCGGGCCAATGTTAGCTTCTTCAGGGCATATGGGGACCTCACGAAAGCCCAGGCATTGCTGGCCTTCTTCCTGGATGACGCGTTCCATCACCCGTTTACAGTGTGCCCGTTCCTCGGGATTGTTAGGCAGAAACACATTTCCTATTGAGTAAGCCTGGGGTTCGGGGAGGGTGATCCCCAGGTCTGCGAGCGTCTTCTGGAAAAATTTGTGTGAAATGGCGGTCAGAATACCTGCGCCGTCTCCTGTATTTTCTTCAAACCCACAACCGCCACGATGATCCATTCTTGAGTTGATATGGTAGGCATCAGTCATTATCTCGTGACTGGGTACACCCTTGATATTGGCGACTAACCCTACACCGCAGGAATCTTTTTCATTGGCGGGATCATATAACCCGATCTTTTCGGGAAACCCGATCTTGCCATCGATTCTTTTGCTATTCATTTGCTTTAACTGTCCTGCCTTATGTTTTCGAACCTGTCGATTCGACGCGTCAGTCGACCCAGAAACGGACTGACCCAATCCCAATTTCTGGTTTGTTTAAAGTGCAGATGCCCAACGGGTTCACCGGATACGAGCTCGGCTATCCAGCGGGTCGAAAACAATAGCATCCGGTTGGTGAAAGTCAAGGGTATAGGCACGTACCGCGCCATTTCTTTTTATTCTAACTAATTGAAATAAAACAATATTTATAAATTGGAACTTTAATGGAGATTGGTTTCTGCGTGAATATAGCCCGCCATTCAACAGGGGCATGAGAATTAGCGTCCCAGGTGGCTAATATCGGACCTTACCGGCTTTCTTGCAGGTTGTTAAAGATGTCGGAGAAAACTCGAAGGGTCCGCCAGGAATGCCCGCATCAGACTAACGTGCTCTACATCTTCCCAGGCAGTTTTTGTGATGGTTGTGTTGTCCAGGTTATAAATTGTTGCGCCTTCGCACGCCATTATAATGGGAGAGTGCGTTGCTATCAGGAACTGGGCACCGAGACTGACAGCCTCTTTAATGATCGACAATAGAGACAGCTGGTGAACGGGTGAAAGTGGTGTTTCAGGTTCATCCAGTAAATAAAGCCCCTTGCTGTGTATCCTCTCCCGGAGGACGTTCACAAACCACTCTCCGTGCGAGAGTGCGTCCGGGTTTTCTCCATATCGCGATATGATACCCGCCTTTTGGCCTTCCATTGCACCCACTGCCAGAGCTCTTCCATAGCCAGACAGGCTTTCGCTAAACTCGTTTTTTAGTTCATCCAGGTCCCGGATGTTCTCTGTCATCCGACGGGTGAAGCCAATGGCATCCTCGGCCCGGAAAAACAGTTTTACCTTTGGATGGCTAGATCGGGACAGGCGTAATTGCTTCGCCAGCCGTCTGGCATCCTCGAGCATTGGATCTCTCGAAAGATCAGACAAACCAATGGCAGGGCACTTCATTCCGCAGGCAATCGCCTCCAGCAGAGTCGATTTACCCGATCCATTCTCGCCGACAAAAATTGTTACCGGGGAGTCAAAAGCCAGCGTTGACAGGGCCTGTATGCAGGGTACCGTAAACGGGTAATCGTCTGGAAGGCTTTCATCTTCGAGCGTTAGGGAGGTTAAAAACATAACCCACAATTCATAATGCAGTGATTAGTAAGCTTGTTATAATCTGCGCCCGCTTCAAGCACAAGTAATGCCTGAAGCTTGATTGAATACGTTAAATCGCAAAATGAGGATCAGTATGAAAGAACCAGTCAGGGTAGCCGTAA
>JANXGZ010000051.1 GCA_024958995.1 Methylococcales bacterium
AGCTAGATCAATCGCCCGCAAACTGGGTGTTCTGGGTGCTGGTGACGAACAGCTCAGGGTGATCAGTTACGGCGAGGAAAAACCAGCATCCCATGGACACGACGAGCAGGCCTGGCAGCTAAACCGCCGGGTCGAGATTGTTTATCCTCGGAACTGAAGCGATGAAAAAAAGTTTTTCTTTGTACCTGCTGTGTTTCTGGATGTTGCCGGTTCTGACGCAGGCCGCGTCCCAGGGAAATCTGTCGGAACGGGTCGGTCAGCTTGAGAAGAAGTTGTCGGGTCAGATCATGATGGAGATGCTGGACCGAATGGAATTCTTGCAGAAAACCGTTCGCGATCTCAGGGGTGAAGTTGACCGACTCGGTCACGAACTCGAGCGGACCCAGACGCGACAGCAGAAGCTTTACCTTGATCTGGACAAAAGGCTGATGAGTGTCGAACAGGGTTCAACGACGGGGGCGAATGTTGCCGATCCAAGGGCCGATGTTCAGGCGCCCGTCGTCAGTGTTTCCGGACAGGTGTCCCAGGAAGCGCCGACTCCCCTTATTGTCGAGCCTGAAGTGCCAATCAGTCCGCCTTCATCACCGGCTCAACGGACAGCGGCCAAGGATTCGACGAAAGAGGGTGCCATTTACCAGCGGGCCTTTGTTTTTCTCAATAATGGTCGCTATGACGATGCAGTCAGTCATTTCTCGCTCCTGATCGACTCCTATCCGCAAGGGGACTATGCAGACAATGCCCAGTATTGGTTGGGCGAGACCTATTATGTCAAACGTGAGTTTCAATTAGCCCGCGAACATTTCACCAAGGTAATGGAAAATTATTCCGAAAGTATCAAGGTATCGGATGCTCTTTTGAAAACCGGTTATATCGAATATGAAACGGGGCAATGGGGCAAGGCCCGCAAGGTTCTCAAATCAGTCGTTGAAAAGCATCCTGATTCAAACGCGGCGCTGCTGGCCAGTGACAGGCTGAAACGAATGCGCAAGGAAGGACATTGATGGCTACCGAATTAGCCTTCTACGTAGAAATTCATCAGGAGCGAATTGGTGGCTGATTTTGGAATACTTGCGTATTACAGAGATCTTTTATTCAATCCAGGGTGAGTCGTCTACTATCGGTATGCCGACCACGTTCGTGCGCCTGACCGGCTGTCCTCTGCGATGCACTTATTGCGATAGCGAGTATGCCTTTACCGGCGGTGAGTTGATGAGTCTACCGGATATCGTTGCCCGTGTTTCCGAACAACCAACCCGGTACGTTACAGTGACGGGAGGGGAGCCCCTGGCTCAGAAAAATTGTTCCAGGCTGCTGGAAGAGTTAATCGACCGCGGTTTCACGGTGTCGCTCGAGACCAGTGGGGCGATGGATCTTGCTCCCGTTGACCCGCGGGTAGTCAAAGTGATGGACCTCAAGACGCCGAGTTCGGGAGAGCAGCATCAGAACCTCTATTCGAATCTCGAATACCTCGATCGCCAGGACCAGATTAAGTTCGTGATTGGTTCGCAAGAAGATTACGCCTGGGCCTGCGATACGGTTAGGAAATTCGGACTCGAGGAACGTTGTCAGGTACTGTTTTCTCCGGTTTCTGGGCAGATGGATGCAACCTGCCTGGCTGACAATATTCTACGCGATGGTATCCAGGTGCGACTCCAAGTCCAGTTGCACAAACTGCTGTGGGGAGACGTTGCCGGCAAATGAACCTGAGTGAAAAGCCAAAGGCTGTCATCCTGCTATCAGGCGGACTGGATTCCATTACCGCGTTGGCCCTTGCTAGGAAGCAGGGATTCGAGTGCCATGCCCTGAGTTTCGACTATGGTCAGCGGCACAACGCGGAATTGGTCGCGGCGCGCAGGATTGCGGCGCACTACGGCCTGATCGAACATCGGATCATGCAGTTTGGACTAGGTTCGATTGGCGGGTCGGCATTGACCGACGAATCCATCGACGTTCCAGAAGAAGCAGCCGAGGGCATTCCCGTTACCTACGTTCCGGCCAGGAACACCGTTTTTCTGGCCTTGGCTCTGGGCTGGGCAGAGGTGCTTGAAGCTCATGACATTTTTGTTGGCGTTAATGCGGTGGATTTTTCGGGCTACCCGGATTGCAGACCCGAGTACATCAAAGCCTTTCAGACCATGGCAAACCTTGCGACCAGGGTAGGAGTCGAGGGTGGGGTTATTCGAATTAATGCACCTCTGATCCAGATGAGCAAGGCCGAGATCGTTCGTATGGGCACTGAACTCGCGGTTGATTACTCGATGACGGTGTCGTGTTACGCAGCAGACTCCGAGGGCAGGGGTTGCCGCAGCTGCGATGCTTGTCGATTGCGTTCGGAGGGGTTCCAGAGCGCTGGAATCCATGACCCTACAAGGTATCGGTGATCGGTCCGGGCGGCACGCTTCTGGTCTGTACAGCGGGCTTTCCCGCTACTCCTTCTGGGTTGTCTTTTATGGCCTTTCCTGTACAATGCGCGTTCCAATCGGGGCCGTTAGCTCAGTTGGTAGAGCACCGCACTTTTAATGCGATGGTCGAGCGTTCGAATCGCTCACGGCCCACCATCCATCATCTCCCAAGTTACCCAATAAATAAGAATATTATGCTTATTTATTGGTGATACAGCGTAATCTATTTTTGTAAAGTCACAAACTGACGTAAAACGTCAGTTTTCTCCAAATCAATTTCGATACTCCGATCGTTTCTCACCAGCAGTGAGGCAGGTGCATCGAACCAAGGCAGGTTAGCTCCGGCCCCGCTGGATACTAGCCCTTGGGGAAGGCGGTCTGTAGATTTTTTTCCGTTCTCTGGTTTGTGAAGATTGCAACCGTTTCGATAGAGGGCTTTGCGGGCCACCCAGGGACAAACCCACGACCCGCGCGCACGATTGGTTTAAAATTAATGTCTGGATTTACCCAGAAGCTAATGGTCAGTTTCAGGAACACGGATGCGGCGGCCATTGAACCTGGGAAAAGGACGGTTGAAAAACGGGTTCAGGACGTGGGTTAGAGCTCGCCTTTCTCGTTTTGGCTGTATGTCACTCTACTGATCCGGTACCTGATTACAGGTCAGGGCCTGGATGTACATACCAAGAATCAAAGAGCGCCTTACTCATGTCGGGAAATACCATCGGAAAACTTTTCGCAGTGACTTCTTTCGGCGAAAGCCACGGACCCGCGATCGGCTGCATCGTCGACGGTTGTCCGCCGGGGCTGGCCCTCAGCGAGGAAGACATGCAGGTTGATCTCGACCGCCGCCGGCCCGGCAAGTCGCGCCACACCACGCAGCGTCGAGAAGCCGATGAGGTTCATATTCTATCGGGCGTGTTCGAGGGAAAGACCACCGGCACACCGATTGGCCTAATGATCGAGAATACAGATCAGCGATCTAAGGATTATTCAAACATTGCCGATCGTTTCAGACCCGGACATGCCGATTACACCTACCTGCAGAAATATGGGGTTCGTGATTACCGCGGGGGTGGTCGTTCTTCTGCTCGCGAAACGGCGATGCGGGTGGCAGCTGGAGCGATCGCGAAAAAATTCCTGTATCAGCTGATAGGGGTTCGTATCCGTGGATACCTGGCGCAATTGGGTCCTTTGGTGTTGGACTTCAAGGATTGGGAGTCGGTCAACCAGAACCCGTTTTTTTGTCCGGACCCGGCACGGATTCCTGAGCTTGAGGACTATATGGATGCGTTGCGCAAGGAAGGCAATTCCGTGGGTGCGCGGATCAATGTCGTTGCCGAGAACGTTCCAGCGGGGCTTGGTGAGCCGATCTTTGATCGGCTCGATGCCGACCTTGCCCATGCGCTAATGAGTATCAACGCCGTTAAAGGGGTCGAGATCGGAGATGGTTTCGATTGTGTCGATTGCAAGGGGACCGATTTTCGTGACGAAATGACCCCCGAGGGTTTCCTCAGCAACCATGCTGGGGGGGTTCTGGGCGGCATTTCCAGCGGCCAGGATATTAGGGCAAGCATCGCGCTGAAAGCGACGTCCAGCTTGCGTCTGCCGGGTGCAGGGGTGAATGTCGAGGGAAAACCGGTTGAAGTCATCACCAAGGGACGCCACGACCCTTGTGTTGGGATTCGTGCAACGCCGATTGCCGAAGCCATGATGGCGATCGTGATTTTCGACCATTTCCTGCGTCACAGAGGGCAGAATCAGGGTGTAGAAATCCCAATGTCGCCGATTCCGGGTAGTAGGGACTGAGACCTGACCACTCGGTGGCCGAGGTGTCGATAATGGGGCCGGTTCAGGCCAGCTGGTTGCCGGGTTCTGAGGGTATGGCTGGGTCGGGCGTATGAGGAGTCTTCCCTACTGGCGTCTTTCGGCCTTTTACTTCCTTTATTTCTCGGCGCTTGGCAGCCTGCTTCCGTACTGGAACCTGTACCTGGAATCGCTGGGTTTCAATGCCGTTCAGATTGGCCAGCTTGCCGCCGTGATGGTTGGAACAAAGATCGTTGCCCCGAACATCTGGGGCTGGATTGCGGACCAAAGTGGTCGCCGACTCTCCCTGATCCGCAGCGCTTCTTTGATGGCTAGTCTGGCCTTTCTGGCCATGTTGCTGGACACTGGGTTTATCTGGATGGCGTCGGTGACGCTGGTGTTCAGTTTTTTCTGGAACGCTTCGCTGCCCCAGTTCGAGGCAGTTACCCTGAGCTACCTGAAAAGCGACCCGTATGGTTACAGTCAGGTTCGGGTGTGGGGATCGATCGGCTTCGTGGTGACCGTGATCGGGGTTGGCTGGCTGCTTGAATCGCTAGATATTTCGGTGCTGCCGTTGGTGGTCGCGTTGCTCATGTGGGGGATCTGGGTGGCTAGTATGCTGGTTCCTCGGGAACAGGTCTCAGGCAGTGAAAGCGCGGCTTCCGGCTTAGGCGTGATTCTCCGGAAAACTGAGGTCATCGCGTTCCTGGTCGTTTCCTGCCTGGTGCAGCTGGCGCACGGCCCGTATTACGTATTCTATTCGATCTTCCTGGAACACCACGGCTACAGCCATGGTCAGATCGGCCAGTTGTGGTCACTGGGCGTCATCGCCGAAGTTATGTTGTTCTTCAGCATGCATCGGTGTTTGGCAAAGTTCAGCCTCAGAGTGATCTTGCTGGCTAGTATAATGGCCGGGGTGTTACGGTGGGCACTGATCGCTTTTTTCGCGGATCATCTTCCAACCCTGGTTTTTGCCCAAGTGCTGCACGCAGCGACCTTCGGTTCGATGCATGTGGCGGCCATTCATTTGGTACACGCTTATTTTCC
>JANXGZ010000140.1 GCA_024958995.1 Methylococcales bacterium
CCGGAAACCGCGTTGACCGAACCAAATGGTCTACTCGCGATCGGTGGATGCCTGTCACCCCGGCGCCTGATCAGTGCCTATCAACAGGGCATCTTTCCATGGTTCAATCCCGGCGACCCAATCTTCTGGTGGTCTCCAGATCCACGCCTGGTATTGAGTCCAGCCGAAATACACCTTTCCAGAAACCTTCAAAAAACCCTTCGCAAGCAGGAATACAAGATTAGCTTTGACCAGGCATTCGAGGAAGTCATTTACGCCTGTGCCGCCCCCCGCAGGGGGAGTCCCGAGACCTGGATCACCGAATCCATGATCGAGAGCTACTTGGCACTGCACGCACTCGGCCACGCTCATTCGGTCGAGGCCTGGTACGAGGGTCACCTAGCCGGGGGACTGTACGGCGTGAGCATCGGACGGGTTTTCTTTGGCGAATCGATGTTTTATCGACGTAGCAACGCTTCAAAAGTTGCATTCGCCGTCCTAACCCAACACCTAAAGCGGTGGAACTTCGCACTCATCGACTGCCAGATCCAAACCGAACATCTTCTTTCGCTGGGTGCAAAAGAGATTCCGCGCAAAGAATTCATCGACCAGATCGGGCGACATTGTCACAAGAACCCGGGATCTTTTGCCTGGAAAAATGAACCCCGGGAAACCAGTGATCCCTAACGTGAACCCGCGCGCAATTCGGCGCCACTCCCACTCGGACTAGCGCTCCATTGAGTTGCTTGGCTAGCCGCTCAACCAAGCATTTCCCGCCGACGCCCATGTCTCACGAGGGTCAGAGAGAAACCTCATCATTTGATGACAATCAGCGCTAATATGTTATTATTCGGTCGTTTAAAATCTGGTTTCCTAGAATTCAAGAATAAGAGAAATGGCGAAAGAAGATCAAATCGAGATGGAAGGCAAGGTGATCGAAACTCTTCCCAACACCCTGTTTCGGGTCGAACTAGACAACGGGCATGTCGTGATCGCGCACATCTCCGGAAAAATGCGAAAGCATTATATTCGCATCCTGACCGGAGACCGAGTCAAGGTGGAAATGACGCCTTACGACCTAGACAAGGGGCGAATTACCTTCCGCATGCGCTAATCCAAACCCGACAACAGACCGGCTAGGACTACCCCGTTCAGCCTTAACCGGGTAACGCAAGTTCCTTGCTCTCTATGGCAAAAGCAAGTTTGCCGTTTTTGACAGAAATCCGGATCGTTCCGCCCCTCGAAAGTTTGCCGAACAGAAGTTCCTCCGCCAGCGGACGCTTGATCTGCTCTTGGATGACCCGCTTCATTGGCCGTGCACCCATTAGCGGATCACAACCATGTTCTGCTAGCCAAGCCCTGGCATCGGGTGCGAGCAGCAACGACACATCTTTGTCCGCAAGCTGCGATTCCAGCTCGAACACAAACTTGTCGACCACGTTGCCGATAATGTCAAAATCCAGCGGCTTGAACTGGATGATTGCATCGAGTCGATTGCGAAATTCCGGGGAAAAGATCTTGTCGATCACTTGCAGACTGTCGCTCGAGTGATCCTGTAGCGTAAAGCCAATCGAGGCCCGCGCACCTTCGCTTGCCCCGGCGTTGGTCGTCATCACCAGGATGATGTTCCTGAAATCGGCCTTTCTGCCATTGTTGTCCGTCAGGGTTCCATGGTCCATGACCTGCAGAAGCAGGTTAAAGACGTCCGGATGAGCCTTTTCAATCTCATCCAGCAGCAGAACCGCATGGGGGTGCTTGTTGACTTCCTCGGTCATCAAGCCGCCCTGGTCGAAGCCAACGTAACCCGGGGGAGCACCAATCAGACGCGACACCGTATGCCGTTCCATGTACTCAGACATGTCGAACCGGATCAGGTCGATTCCCAGCACCTTGGCAAGCTGTCGGGTCACCTCTGTCTTGCCGACCCCGGTGGGGCCAGCCAACAGGAAAGCACCAATCGTACGAACCTCGTCACCCAGTCCCGCACGCGAAAGCTTGATGGCCGATGCCAACGCGGTAATGGCTTGATCCTGTCCGAAAACCAGCATCTTCAGGTTCTTTTCCAGATCCTTGAGTTTTTCCTTGTCATCCGATGACACAGACTGCACAGGTACCCGTGCAATCTTCGACACAATGCACTCGATCTCGGATACATCGATCAGCGTTTCCCGCTCCGCTTCCGGAAGCAGCCGCTGCCGGGCACCAGCTTCGTCAATCACGTCAATCGCCTTGTCAGGAAGGTAGCGGTCATTAATGTAGCGGTCCGAGAGTTCCGCCGCACTACGCAGCCCGCTGACCGAAAACTTGATCTCGTGATATTCTTCGAAGCGCGATTTCAATCCCTTCAGGATTTCGAAGGTCTCTTCGACCGACGGTTCGGGTATATCAATCTTCTGGAACCTGCGCGCCAGCGCATGGTCCTTCTCGAAGATTCCGCGATATTCGTTGTAGGTCGTCGAGCCGATGCAGCGCATGTCGCCCGATGCCAATACCGGCTTAATCAGGTTCGAGGCGTCCATGACCCCGCCCGATGCCGACCCTGCACCAATAATGGTATGAATCTCGTCGATAAAGAGGATCGCATCTGGAAGATTCTTTAGTTCGCCGACCAAGGCCTTGAGGCGCTTCTCGAAATCGCCACGGTATTTAGTGCCAGCAACCAGTGCACCCAAGTCCAGTGCGTATATCACGCTGTTTTCAAGGACCTGTGGAATATCCTCCTCGACGATCTTCTTGGCTAGACCTTCTGCGATGGCGGTCTTGCCGACACCGGCCTCACCAACCAGCAACGGGTTGTTCTTTCGTCTCCTGCAAAGCACCTGTATGGTCCGCTCGATCTCGTCGTGGCGACCGATCAGGGGATCCACCAGTCCTCGACGAGCCCGTTCGTTCAGATTGGTCGCGTACTTCTCCAGAGGAGTCTCGGATCGCTTGGTTTCCGGTTCGTCCTCGGCCAGCCGCTTAACATCATCCGTGCTACCTTCCTCAACATTGGAAATACCGTGAGAAATGTAATTAACCGCGTCCAACCGGGTCATGTTCTGCTTGTTCAGCAGGTATACCGCGTGCGAATCCTGTTCGCTGAAAATTGCCACCACGACGTTTGCCCCGGTAACCTCTTTCTTGCCGGATGACTGAACATGGAAAACCGCACGCTGGAGGACTCGCTGGAAACCAAGCGTTGGCTGCGTTTCCCGATCTCCTCCTGCAGAAATCAGGGGAGTTGTCTGCTCCAGGAAATCGGCAAGTTCCTTTCGCAGGGCATCGATGTCACCGCCACAACCTTTGACCACATCAATCGCATCCAGGTTTTCAAGCATCGCCAGCAAAAGGTGCTCAACCGTGATGAATTCATGTTTTTGCGCATGAGCGTGCTTGAATGCAACATTCAGTGATTTTTCCAATTCTTTACTTAACATGACTCAGCCTATGCTTCTTCAAACGAACATAAAAGAGGGTGCTGATGCGTTCTCGAATAATCGTTCACCAGTTCCACCTTGGTTTCGGCAACATCCCGCGTAAAAACACCGCAGACCCCTACCCCCCGAGTATGGACATGCAGCATCACCTGAGTCGCTTTTTCCTCGCTCATGGCGAAAAATCCCTTCAGGATCTCGACAACGAATTCCATCGGAGTGAAATCATCGTTCAGCAACACCACCTTGAAAAGCGGTGGTCGGTCCAGTCGCGGCTTGCCCTCCTGAACGGCTATTTCGTCATCCCGTAGCGGGTTGTCGTCGTGTTGGGCCATCGGACTGGCTGGCGTAGTATCCGGCTTTTGCTTGAGAGCTAGTAAGATAGCTCCTATCTTATCCAAACTCAATCCTTGACTGGACCAAATTTGGCTGCGCCATATCAAGGTAAATCGAGTAAAATTGCCCTTTTATCGGAAGAACTACATGATCTGGGCACCACATGTAACTGTTGCGGCAATCGCCGAACGGGATAAGCGCTTTCTGATGGTTGAAGAAATGGTCGGTGGGTCGATTGTGATCAACCAACCGGCCGGCCATCTCGAGCCAGGGGAGAACCTCATCGATGCTATCCGAAGAGAATCCCTGGAAGAGACCGGCTGGATATTTGAGCCCAGCGCCCTGGTCGGTATTCATCTCTGGCAACATTCGGAAACATCCGAAACCTTTCTTCGTATCAGCTTCACCGGGCATTGTACGGATCATGACCCGGACAGGGAACTGGACACCGGGATCATGAACGCCGGATGGTTCTCCCGCGACGAACTGGTTCGTCGCAGTGCAGCACTCCGGAGCCCGCTGGTGTTAGAGGGGATCGACGACTACCTTGCCGGAATCCGGTATCCGTTGACACTTCTGAAATCCATGCTGCCTGCCCAACAACCCATCTCATGAGCAAACACGTGATTGTGGGCATGTCCGGCGGAGTGGATTCTGCGGTAACCGCCCTGAAACTGGTCAGCGAAGGGCACCGGGTGAGCGGCCTGTTCATGAAGAACTGGGAGGAAGACGACGACAACGGCCAATGTACCGCTGTCGAGGATCTGGCCGATGCTCAGCAGGTTTGCGAAACACTTGGAATCCCATTGAAAACAGTTAATTTCTCGGCCGAATACTGGGATTACGTATTCGAACACTTTCTCGAGGAATACCGAGTCGGTCGCACACCCAACCCGGATATCCTGTGCAACAAACACATCAAGTTCAAGGCTTTCCTGGACTTCGCACTCGATCTTGGCGCCGACTGCATCGCGACTGGCCATTACGCACGGATCAACAACTCGGAAAACGATTACCAGCTACTCAAAGGCCTGGACGGCAACAAGGACCAGAGCTACTTCCTTTACACTCTCGGCCAGGATGCTCTGTCGAAATGCACGTTTCCTCTAGGTGACATGGAGAAACAGGAGGTTCGCCAGCTCGCAAGTCAGGCCGGTTTCAAAAATTACAGGAAAAAGGACAGTACCGGAATCTGCTTCATTGGAGAACGGAAATTCAGAACCTTTCTGAACCGCTTTCTGCCATCGCAGCCTGGAAAAATCCGGACACCCGATAACCAGGTTGTCGGCGAACATCACGGCCTGATGTACTACACCCTAGGCCAACGCCGCGGCCTTGGAATTGGGGGAGTACAGGGCACATCCGAGGAACCCTGGTACGTGCTCGGGAAGGATCTCAAGAATAACGTGCTGATAACCGGCCAGGGACATCACCACCCAATGCTCTACAACAACAGCCTCGAAGCCATCCAGCTCGACTGGGTCTCCGGCGCAGCTCCCGAAACGGAATTCCGTTGCCAGGCAAAAATCCGTTACCGCCAGGCAGACCAGGAATGCCTTGTGCAAAGAACCAAAAAAGACCGGTACCGGGTGATCTTCGACAGCCCACAGCGAGCCATTTCGCCAGGCCAGTCGATCGTTTTTTACCGTAGAGACTGTTGCCTCGGTGGTGGAGTCATCGATTCATTTTGCCGAATCGATACTGCGATATCTACCTCTGCAATGAACTGACAGACAGCAGCGCTTACACCCCCAGCTAACCCAAACCGTCAATAGCCAACCGAACTAGATAAGGAAACAAGATGGCACATTCCGAACTGACCGCAATTTCACCGATTGATGGACGCTATGCAGGGAAGGTTTCTGACCTGCGACCGATCTTCAGTGAATACGGCTTGATCCGGTTTCGTACCGAAGTCGAAATTCGCTGGTTGCAGCATCTCTCGGAATGCCCGGAAATTGGCGAAATCCCGCGACTAAGTGCCGACGCACAGTCCCGGCTAAACACCCTTCTGAAAGGTTTTTCGCAAGCCGATGCCGAACGGGTCAAGGAAATCGAGAAAACAACCAACCATGATGTCAAGGCTATCGAGTATTTTCTCAAGGAAAGAATCGCGAATTCGAAGGAACTTGCCAGAATCTCCGAATTCATCCATTTCAGCTGCACCTCGGAAGATATCAACAACCTTGCCTACGCGCTGATGCTCAAGCACGGGCGGGACGGTGTGATCCTCCCGGCACTTGATGGGTTGATCGAAAACATCAAGAATCTGGCACTTGAATACGCGGGACAATCAATGCTCTCGAGGACACACGGCCAGTCGGCTTCTCCAACGACCATCGGGAAGGAACTGGCCAACGTCGCAGCGCGTCTAGAGTCACAAAGGAACCAGTTCGCGAGCATTACCATTCGCGGCAAGATGAACGGCGCAGTAGGTAACTACAATGCCCACCGGGTTGCCTATCCGGAGGTGAATTGGCCGGAACTGTCTGAAGAGTTCATCCGGACACTGGGTATCGAGTGCAACCCTTATACCATCCAGATCGAGCCGCATGACTACATGGCCGAACTGTTTCACGCCCTCTCCAGGATCAACACGGTATTGATCGATCTCGACCGCGACCTTTGGTCGTACATTTCACTGGGCTACTTCAGGCAAAAAACGGTCGCCGGGGAAATCGGTTCATCAACAATGCCACACAAGGTCAACCCGATTGATTTCGAAAACTCGGAGGGCAACCTGGGAATCGCCAACGCCATACTTGCACACCTATCAGCAAAACTGCCGATATCCCGATGGCAGCGTGATCTGACCGATTCCACGGTTCTGAGAAACATCGGCGTGGCCATGGCCCATACAACGATTGCTTTCCAAGCCACCATGAAAGGCTTATCTAGGCTTGAACTGAACCGAAGCCGGCTCGAGCAGGATCTTGAAAGCAATTGGGAAGTTCTGGCAGAACCGATTCAAACGGTTATGCGCCGATACGGAATAAAAAACCCTTACGAGAAACTCAAGGAACTGACGCGCGGGCAGGAAATCAGCGCCGAAACGCTGCAGTCGTTTATCAAAACGCTCGATCTTCCGGCCGAAGCCAAACAGAAACTGCTGGCGCTGACCCCTAGTGATTACGTTGGTTATGCTCGAGAACTGGCGCAAAAGATTTGAACCTTCGACCACTGTAATAACCGTTAGGGAGTAACCTCTAACCGGGTAACAAGCGGCAGACAGAAAAACGCGAGAACAAAGTGGTTGCTCGCCGATTACATCTCCCGACAGGAGCCGGCTTGCGATTTGCTTGCAGGGCGTGGAATATAGCCTTGGACTCCGAACCGTCGCTCATCGGGAATCAACAGCCAGGGGAAATTGCGATCCAATGCTGAACATCATCTGGGTTGGCCTTTTTCTTATCGCATTTGTAACCGCTCTGATCCGTTTCGTAGCTTTCGGTGACAGCGGAGCATTCAATACCTTCATCAGCTCGATGTTCGAGAGTTCGAAAACCGCTTTCGAAATCTCACTGGGCCTGACCGGAATCCTGGCGCTGTGGCTCGGAATCCTGAAAATCGGCGAACGTTGCGGCCTAGTGGCCTGGATGTCCCGCCTCATCGCGCCACTGTTCAGCCGACTGGCCCCCGAAGTCCCGCGAGATCATCCGGCGATGGGCGCAATGGTCATGAACATGGCGGCCAACATGCTGGGACTGGACAACGCCGCAACACCGATCGGCATACGAGCGATGAAGGCCCTGCAGGAACTCAACCCATTAAAAAATACTGCGACCAATGCGCAAATCCTGTTTCTGGTCATCAATACTTCTTCGGTTACCCTGTTTCCGATTACCGTTTTTACCTATCGCGCCCAGATGGGAGCAAGCAACCCGACCGATGTCTTCCTCCCGATTCTGATCGCTACCTACGCATCGACCATGGCCGGGTTGGCCGGTGTTGCAATGGTCCAACGCATCAACTTGCTAGACCGGGTCGTTCTGGCCTACCTCGGCGGTTTTACGCTGTTCATGGCCGCCGTGGTCGGTTATTTGTCCCAGCTGGACCAGGCGGAAATGCAGCGACAGTCAGCACTGGTCAGCAATTTTGCCCTGTGTTCCCTGGTAATGGCCTTCCTGCTGATTTCAACCTGGAAGCGCATCAATGCCTACGAGGCCTTTATCGATGGAGCAAAAGAAGGTTTCCAAACCGCGATTACGATCATTCCGTATCTGGTGGCAATGCTTGTGGCGATCGGTGTGTTTCGAAGCAGTGGCGCCATGGATCTACTGGTGGAATGGATTCGCACCCTGTTCGCTCTGCTGTCGATTGACACCCGCTTTGTCGATGCGTTACCAACAGCCCTGATGAAACCACTGAGCGGCAGCGGAGCGAGGACTCTGATGTTGGATACCATGCAAACCGCCGGTGCCGACAGTTTCGTCGGCCGGTTGGTTTCGATCGTTCAAGGTAGCACGGAAACAACATTCTACGTACTCACCGTTTACTTCGGCGCGGTCAGAATTAAAAACATGCGTCACGCCCTTGGCTGCGGACTGTTCGCCGACTTTGCCGGCATTACCTGTGCAATCGTTGTCGGCTACTGGTTCTTCGGCTAACGAACAAACGTCGTCTCCGGCAACAGCGACATTCTGAAGTAGGCCTTACAATCCAGTGAAAGACGCTGCCCGGAATACAAGTGACGATGAAATCCAGATGAAACGACAGTCATTCCTGTTCAGTGATAGAATTCGCATCCCCGAATACCCCGAAGGAATCGATGAAGGTCAACCTTAAAACCCTAGGCTGCAGACTGAACGAAGCGGAAAGCGAAAGCTGGGCGCAGCAGTTCCAAAATGCCGGACACCGGATCGTACGGTCAGCTGCAGATGCGGACCTGATAATCCTGAATAGCTGTGCCGTGACCACCGAAGCCGGCCGCAAGTCGCGTCAGATGATTCGTCGTCTACACAGAGGCAACCCCGCTGCGAAACTGGTCGTCAGCGGCTGCTATGCAACGCTAGAGCCGGACAAAACCGCGTCCGCCCTCGGCGTCGACATGGTCATCCCTAACAAGCACAAGAACCAGTTGGCCGAAATCATCGGGGAACAGCTGATCCCCGGAACAGCCACGGCCGCAGCAGCCGAACCGGGGGAGAACGCACTGTTTCAGCAGGGGCGTCAGAGAGCATTCATCAAGGTTCAGGACGGCTGCCGTTTCCGTTGCACCTTCTGTATCGTGACGATCGCCCGCGGTGACGAAAAAAGCCGACCAATTAAGGATATCATCCGCCAGATCAACAACCTGCACCAACAGGGAGTCCATGAGGTCATTCTGACCGGGGTTCACCTCGGCGGCTATGGCACGGATATAGAAAGCAGCCTGGACAGCCTTATCACGGCGATTCTGGAACAAACGGATATTCCAAGGGTTCGTCTCGGATCGCTGGAACCCTGGGATCTGCCGAAATCATTTTTCGGACTATTCCGTAACCCTAGACTGATGCCGCACCTGCACCTGCCCCTGCAAAGCGGTTCAGATGCCGTATTGCGGCGCATGGCCCGAAGGTGCGCAACCACTGATTTCATGCAACTGGCCGATCAGGCCCGGAATGAAGTGCCCGACATCAACCTGACCAGTGACATCATCGTAGGCTTTCCCGGAGAAACGGAAGGGGAATGGAAAACCGGCCTGGAAACCATCGCCAAGATCGGCTTTGGTCACCTCCATATCTTTCCCTATTCTCCTCGCGCAGGGACCAAGGCCGCCCTGTTTGCAAGCCCCGTAAGCCGCCCGGAAAAAAAGGAACGCTGCAAACGTTTGCATCACCTAGCCGAATCGATGAAACAGGAAACCTACCAGCGTTACCTAGGACGAAAATTTCCGGTACTGTGGGAAAGTGGCCCGGGCAACGCCGCTGCAGGCGAAACAGTCAGCGGTTATACCCCCAATTTCTTGCGCGTGACCGCTTCGGAAACGGCTGGCCTCGCCAATACGGTCCGGCCCGTCCGACTAACGAGTATCTTGGACTCCGGCACCGGTTTGCAGGGAGAATTCGACGCATCCTGATACGCAGGATGCGAGGATTCATTCTCCCCTCTCGACCGCAGCATCGGCAAGGCGCCGAAGATCTTTCTCCCCCGCGTACAGGGTCGCTCCGATCACTGCAGCCGGGGGTATCGCAATGTTCAGTAGGGGCACAGCCAGTCCCAGCAGGATCAGTCCGCCAAACGCAGTTACCCCAAGCCGACCTGGCTGTAGAATGCGCCGTTGTTCGTCGAACAACACCCCCGCCTCTTCCATTGGATAGGCCAGGTATTCCATTCCGAGGAACCAGGCACAGAAACCAAGCCAGAGAAATGGAGCTACTAGATTCAGGCCAGGAATCAGGAAAAGGAGAAGCAGTGGAACCGCCCGGCTGAGGAAAAACAGCAATCGGCCCACTTCAGAGCGGAGCCCTGAACTCATTCCTGCCCTGGCCGGCTCATCCAGAAGTACAGGGGTATTGCCCAGAAATTCGCTCTGCACCTTCCTGGTTAGCCTGCCATAGAATAGGGAACCGACCAGATTCGCCACCAGGCTGAAACTGAACAATGTAATCAGCACGAAAACAAAACCGAAAAATGGCCATAGCAACCAGCGCAGCCAGTCCAGCCAACCGGGAATCAACCAATTCAGGAATTCTGAAAAGTAATGCCCAGAAACGGCGAAAGCAACGCCAAACAGGACTAGGTTGACCAGAACAGGCGCCGCGACATAACGGCGGAGACCCGGCTTAAAAACCAGTTTCAAACCGCTCAACGCACAACGCAGGCCGTCGAACACAGCTTCGGGTTTATCCTGGAAACGCATTTTGCCCACTCGTTAAATTAAATTCAAACAACCGAAGGAAGATCATTGTATGCGCTAAACAGCACCTGTAAAACCAGCACGCTTTTTCCCGATGTATCCGGGTAGAAGCGGCTAGGAAATGATACCGTAACACCGCCTCGTAAACCGCGCGGGCTTGCCGATGCACCGGCCTTGAAATCGGTTGGCATACGAGCAAAGACGAATCAGGCTCGCGGCAGCGAAAAACCCATGACTTCGTCGATTGATTCGGCACCCACCAACAACATGAGAACGCGGTCCAGTCCGATCGCCACACCTGAACAGGACGGCAATCCTGCATCGAGAGCCAACAGGAAGCGTTCATCCAAAGCAGGACAGTCCTTGCCTTTGCTGCGCCTTACCTCAAGTTCAGTCTCGAACCGTTCGCGCTGCTCTATTGGACAAACCAGTTCCCGGTAGCCGTTTCCAAGTTCCATCCCCTGACAAAACACCTCCATCCGTTCCGCAACGCGTGAATCATTCGGCTTGATCTGAGCCAGCGCACACTGATTGGCGGGATAGTCATGCACGAAACACAGGCCATCCTGGCCCAGAGCGGGTTGAACTCGGGTAGTAAACAAATATTCCTGCCAGGCTCTCCGCTCGTCACCGCACAGTTTCACCGCTTCTTCGTCACCCGCTTCCTGCGCAAAGTTCTTGAATTCTGCAACGGCTGCCTCGAGCGGGTCCAGTCTGCAATGATCCAGGAAAACCTGCTGGTAGGTAAATCGTTTGCCGGGTATGTCAAGACCCAAAATCGGTCCAAGCAACCTATCGATGTCATCCATCAATTGTTTAAGGTCGTAACCGACTCGGTACCATTCGAGAATGGTAAATTCAGGATTGTGACAGCGCCCGAATTCGCCGTTTCTGAACGCCTTGCAGATCTGGTAGATCGAACCACTGCCCGCAGCAAGCAGACGCTTCATAGCAAATTCAGGGGATGTTTGCAGGTAAAGGCAATGTTCTGACCCGTCGATACTCGACCCGGTGCCAGCCGTCAGATAATCAAGATACGGATCGGTTCCAACCGTGGTGCAAAGATTCGGGGTTTCGACTTCGAGGACCTGCTCCTGCGCATAATACGCGCGGATCCTAGCAAGCATCCAAGCTCGTTTCTCCAGAACCTCCAGACTACATCCGGGCCGCCAGTCGGTTTGCAATGATTGTCTGTCAAACACCGGTCAATGGATGCCTCAGCGAATAGGTATCAGTCTTTGACCCGTGACACGTATTCGCCGGTACGGGTATCAACCCGGATCAGTTCATCCATCTGGACAAACAGGGGAACTCGAACCACAGCACCGCTTTCCAGGGTTGCGGGCTTACCTCCACCGCTGGATGTATCACCGCGCACACCGGGGTCCGTCTCGGTGATTTTCAGGTCGACAAAATTGGGTGGCATGACCAGTAGAGGTTCATTGTTCCACAGGGTTACAATGCAAACGTCCTGTTCCTTCAGCCATTTGGCAGAACCACCCACGGCCTTGGCATCCGCCGAAAACTGCTCGAAGGTATCTTCCAGCATGAAATGCCAGAATTCGCTGTCGCTGTAGAGGTACTGCATATTCGTTTCCACAACGTCGGCTGCCTCCACGTTCTCACCGGACTTGAATGTACGTTCAATTACCCGACCGGTTTTCAGGTTACGAAACTTTACCCGGTTGAAGGCCTGGCCCTTGCCGGGCTTCACGAATTCGTTTTCGATAATGGTGCAGGGGTCTCCGTCCAGCATTATTTTCAACCCGCCCTTGAACTCATTGGTACTGTAATTCGCCATTCGACCCTCTTTCTGGTTTGCTACTGTAAAATGCAACTGGTGATTATAATGAAGGATTACCCTGATATAAAACGAAACCAACCGATCAAGGATGCAAACGGTTAGTATATCGAAGACCCGCCCGTCGCCCTGGCAGGAAGAACTGGCCCGGTCGTTCCGGGATATCGACCCGTTGCTCGACTACCTCCAACTGGATAAAGGTCAACGTCAACCGAAACCGGCAGCGGGCATTCAATTCCCGTTTAGGGTGACCCCGGCTTTCGCCCGGAAAATGCGCAAGGGCGATATGAACGACCCTTTGCTGCGCCAGGTTTTACCCCTAACCGAAGAAATGAAAGACCAACCAGGGTTCAGTCAAAACCCGGTCGGCGACCTGGAAGCGAGAGCAACCCGCGGTGTGCTGCACAAATACTGCAACCGGATTCTGCTTTTGGAAACGGGAGCCTGTGCGATCAATTGCCGTTACTGTTTCAGAAGAAACTTTCCCTACTCCGAAAACCAGCTCGGACAGGCTTCACGGCAAAAGGCAATTGCTTACCTGAAAAGTCGCCCTGAAGTCAGGGAAATCATTATCAGCGGTGGTGATCCCTTGATGACGGCCAACTCCGGACTTAACGAACTGGTTGAATCGATTTCCAGAATCGATCACGTGGAAAGGCTGCGGATACATACCCGTATCCCGACTGTTCTGCCCTCCCGAATTGACGGTGAACTAGTCAGGATAATGAGCCGGTCACGGTTAAAAACCGTGATTGTTGCGCACATCAATCATCCCAACGAAATCGATCAGGAAGTCGAGAACGCCTTAAAACCCTTGCTGGAAGCCGGAATACGAATGTTCAACCAGGCCGTCTTGCTGAAGGGAATCAACGACAGCCCCGAAGTTCTCCGTGAACTCCTGGAAACAACGTTCGATATCGGAATCAACCCCTACTACCTGCACATGCTGGACCGTGCAACCGGCACGGCACATTTCGAGGTCACCAAAGAAAAAGCGCTTTTTTTACAGGAAGAGCTGAGAAAGAACTTGCCGGGCTACCTGTTACCCAGATTTGTCCGCGAAATTCCAGGCGAACCCTACAAAACACCGTTGTAAAGCGATAGGTTTGAACACTGACCGCCCCTATTTCTCGTTGACAACTCCGT
>JANXGZ010000279.1 GCA_024958995.1 Methylococcales bacterium
GCGAATTTGTTGTTTTTCATCAGGAAATGGTTGTTTTCAGGTTGGTTTGAGCGTATATATGCATTGTGTTTTGTTGCATTTGCGCAAGTTTGAAGGAATTTCTGCCTGAATCTTGAGCGAAAAAAGCAACGGAATTAATCCTACTCTAGGTATTTAAGGGGAAATACAATGAAATCATTACGCAAAAAGGCGCTAGGCACTTCTTTGCTCGCCGCCGGCCTATTGACGACGGGCTCTGCCTTAGCAGGGGCCACCATCAAGGTCGATGACACCAAGTGGATTAGTGTTGGCGCGGGAATTCGCAGCAGTTTTTCTGCTGGGGACAATGCTGCCGGGGCGGCCAGCGACAAATGGTCGAGCAGCTTTGCTCTGGACAACGTTCGTCTGTACGTGAACGGACAAGTCCATGAAAACATTAAGTTTGAATTCAATACCGAGGTTAACAACACAGGGGCTCTCAATTCGAGCACGGCAGCCAATATCTTCGTGCTCGACGCGATTGCAAAATTCGAATTCACTGATCTGATCAATGTCTGGGCCGGGCGACTCCTCGTGCCTTCTGATCGTGCCGAACTGGATGGCCCGTTCTACCAGAACACCTATGCATTCAATAAAACGCCGTTCTTCCCCAATGATCAGTTCAACTCGTCCGCCGGTCGATACGGCCGTGACGACGGTGTGGTTCTGTGGGGTGCACTGACCGCCGACAAACGCTTGACCTATTCCGTGGGTGTATTCGACGGTGCCTACACGACCGTTAACCAGGACGATGATTTGCTTTACGCCGGTCGGGTGAGCTACAACTTCCTCAACGTCGAGCAGAACCCAGGTTACTACACCAGCAGCACCTACTACGGAAACGCGGGCGACATCTTGACGGTTGCCTTCGCAACCCAGTACCAGGAAGACGGTGTGGGTGACGCAACTAATGCGGCTGATTTCTGGGGCATGAGTGCGGACATTCTGTCTGAAACGGTGTTGGCCAGTGGCGGAGTCGTTACGGCAGAGGCCCAATGGAAACGCTTTGAGCTGACGGGTTTCGTCAATGACGGTACCGGGAATAATCTCAACAACGTCTTTGAAGGTGATGCGTACACCGGCACGCTTTTGTATCTAATGCCGGGTGAAATCGGTATTGGTCGAGTGCAGCCGTATGTTCGCTACACCAACAACAACGGGACCACCACTGCCAACACGGCTGAATGGGAAGGCGGTCTGAACTACATCATCGATGGGCAAAACGCCAAGATTTCCGCGTGGTACACGCACGGTGATATCAGTACCACTGGCCGTAATTATTTGACTACTTCAGTTGGAGATGAGCAAAGCACGGTCAACATGGCAGTGCAGCTCCAGTTCTAAGTCGTTAAATAGTAACTTGGCATCTTCATTGCATCTTATTTGTGCATTGAGGGTGGGAACAATCGGCTGATGGTTCATCGGCCGGTCCAGTTCCAAACATAGTTCTTAGCACCCTCTTTAAAACGACGTTTTTCGTGGTTGAGGGTGTTCGAAGTCGTTGGGTAAACAGCAGGGCGGTTTTGCCGCCCTGCTGTCCACAACCAAACGTCTTATATCTATTAAGAAACTATGGGAGGAACCATGTATCTTCAAAACGTAATTTCAACCAGCCTTAAACGGCTTTCTTTATGCCTTCTGGCATTCCTGACCCTTTCGGGCACTTCGGCCATGGCCGGAGACACCATCAAGGTCGGCGTGCTCCATTCCCTGTCCGGCACCATGGCGATCAGCGAGACCACCCTGAAGGATACGGTCTTGATGATGATCGACGCACAGAACGCAAAGGGCGGCCTGCTCGGCAAGAAGCTAGAAGCCGTCGTTGTCGACCCGGCCTCCAACTGGCCTTTGTTCGCAGAAAAAGCGCGCGAACTGATCGAGCAGAAAAAGGTCGACGTGGTCTTCGGCTGCTGGACTTCTGTTTCGCGCAAATCCGTACTACCGGTCTTCGAAGAATTGAACGGTCTGTTGTTCTACCCGGTTCAGTACGAAGGCGAAGAATCGTCTAAAAACGTGTTCTACACCGGTGCCGCGCCTAACCAGCAGGCAATACCGGCCGTGGATTACCTGATGAACGATATCGGGGTGAAACGGTGGGTGCTGGCCGGAACCGACTACGTGTATCCGAGAACCACCAACAAGATCCTGGAGTCCTACCTCAAGATCAAGGGTGTGGCGGACGAGGATATCATGATCAACTACACGCCTTTCGGTCATTCTGACTGGCAAAGTATCGTCTCCGACATCAAGAAATTCGGTTCCACGGGTGTAAAGACGGCGGTTGTTTCCACCATCAATGGTGATGCCAACGTGCCGTTCTACAAGGAACTGGGAAACCAGGGTCTCTCGGCGGAAGATATCCCGGTTGTTGCCTTCTCCGTGGGTGAGGAAGAACTGTCAGGCCTCGACACCAAGCCTCTGGTCGGTCACCTAGCCGCCTGGAACTACTTCATGAGCGTTGATACACCTGAAAACGCGGCGTTCATCAAGGAATGGAAGGCTTTTATCAAAGATGACGACCGGGTCACCAACGATCCGATGGAAGCGACGTACATCGGTTTCAAAATGTGGGTCAAAGCGGTGGAAAAAGTGGGCACGACCGAGGTGGACAAAGTGGAACCGGCAATGCTTGGCATGAGAACCCCGAATCTGACGGGTGGCATTGCGGTCATGAACAAGAACCATCATTTGTCGAAACCGGTCCTGATCGGCGAAATCCAGGAAGACGGTCAGTTTGAGACCGTTTGGGAAACCGACGGCGTGGTCTGGGGCGATGCCTGGACCGATTTTCTGCCGGGCAGCAAGGATCTAGCGGCCAACTGGGGTCCTGAACTCCGTTGCGGTAACTTCAACAGAAAGACGGGCAAGTGTTCGGGAACAGTCTACTAGCCTTCTGAGGAATCTTCGGACCGGCGGCGGAATTCTCGATGCCGCCGGTCTCCGAAGCCCGGGGTTCGAGCTGATGTAATCCTCGCTCGTTTGACTCTCTCGTTTTAAACGCTCCACAATTGAATTCAGGCTGACACGCGATACGTGTTTGGCCGAACCAGGTATTGCCCTAAAACAATGAATAGTGCAATATCTGATGGCCGTTGGAAAAGAAAAAAGTGGGTTGGGTTGGGTTGGACCTTTCTAAGGCCGGCATAAATCACTTATTCCACAACAAGTCACGGTACAAACCAGCAAATGGTAAACGGTAAATCTCAACTCTTGCTTAACCGAGCATGGCTCAGCGTCTTCTTGATGCTGATTGGCTGCCTGCTGACCATTGCCCAAGCTCAAAGCGGCACCAATACAGTTGAAGCGGTTGTCAGCCAGGATGCCTTTACCGAGCTGATCCACCAGCTCCGGGACGCCAAGCTCAGAAAAAAGCCGGCCCTGGTCAAGCAACTCGGTGAGCTTCAGGACACCCGGGTAGAGGCGGTTCTTCAGGCCCTGCTTGACGGCCGCCTTTATTACACTAAGGACGATCGCCGCGCTGTGGTGTTCAAGGAAAACAGCGAAAAAGGCTACCGCATCACCGATGTAGTGAGCGGAACATTGATCGGTGAAATCGGCAAGCGGCAAGCAAAGAAGATCGGGGTCAACAACACGCTTCGAAGGATCTTGCGCAGCAAGCTGGCAGAACTGAAGCTTGATTCCGACGCCTCTGAGGAGAGGCTCAAGGCGGTGAAAGCCTTGAGCCAGAAGATGGATGCGCGCCTTGGTCACTTGCTGCGGGATCGGTTGCCGGGTGAAGAGGATGACGATGTACGGGCCGTGATGTCGCTTGCGATTGCGATACTGGATGTGCGCGGACAGGACACAGGACTTCGGCTTGACGCCATCGAGATCTTGGCCACAGACCTTTCTTCAAATATTCGCAACACGTTGAATGATTTGCTCAGAACCAATGCCGATGGCAGCTTTGCTGAAACCGACAAGGCAGTGCTTGAG
Source organism: Methylococcales bacterium (assembly GCA_024958995.1). Classification (GTDB taxonomy): domain Bacteria; phylum Pseudomonadota; class Gammaproteobacteria; order Methylococcales; family UBA1147; genus UBA1147. Next base: position 3,955 of record JANXGZ010000279.1, read on the forward strand.
GCGGCAACGGATGCCCTGAAGAAGATCGATCGACAGGTCTGGCTGTACGGACTGGTAGAAACCCTTTTCTTTGGTTTAAGTCTCGGCTCGGTGCTGGCTCTGTCGGCGATTGGCCTGGCGATTACCTTCGGCGTCATGGGTGTGATCAACATGGCTCACGGTGAGCTCATGATGGTTGGGGCCTATACAACCTACGTCATCCAGCAGTTAATGCCGAATTACCAGGACTCATTCATCCTGGTGGCCATTCCGGCCGCGTTTCTGGTTTCGGCGCTACTTGGGATCTGCATCGAGCGTGGAGTCATCCGTTTCCTCTATGGTCGGCCTCTGGAAACGCTTTTGGCAACCTTCGGCATCAGCCTGATTCTCCAACAAACGGTCAGGAGTATTTTTTCACCCCTTAACCGTTCAGTGTCCACACCCTCCTGGATGAGTGGATCATTGGAAATCAACAGCGTCCTTTCACTGACCCTGAACCGGCTTTACATCATTGCCTTTGCCTTGATCGTATTTGGGTTGTTGCTCATGGTGCTGAAGAAAACCCGATTGGGGCTGCAGGTTCGGGCCGTATCCCAGAACCGCTCCATGGCCAAGGCCATGGGAATCCGCTCGGAAAGGGTGGATGCGCTGACCTTTGGCCTCGGTTCCGGTATCGCAGGGGTCGCCGGTGTGGCTCTGAGCCAGCTGACCAATGTCGGCCCGAATCTGGGTCAATCCTACATTGTCGATTCCTTTATGGTGGTGGTATTTGGCGGCGTCGGAAATCTATGGGGAACGTTGATCAGCGGTATGTCCCTGGGGGTTGCAAACAAAATCCTGGAACCCTTTGCTGGGGCTGTACTGGCAAAGATACTAATTCTTGTAGCGATCATCCTCTTTATCCAGATTCGACCGCGCGGACTGTTTCCGCAAAAGGGCCGAGCGGCAGAGGATTAGTCGATGTTTTCCATGGGTCTTTTAAAAAACGATCTTGGCGGTCGAATCATTTTCTATCTGCTTGCCGCGGCTGCGATCCTGGTGCCAGTTTGCAACCTGGTGGTTCCGGAGACTTCTGTTTTTTACCTGTCCAGTTATACCGTGACTCTGGTCGGCAAGTACCTGACGTATGCGTTGCTGGCGCTGGCACTGGACCTGGTCTGGGGTTATTGCGGGATACTGAGCCTCGGTCATGGCGCATTCTTCGCCTTGGGCGGGTATTCGATGGGTATGTATCTGATGCGCCAGATTGGGGAACGTGGGGTTTATGGTCATCCGATACTGCCGGATTTCATGGTGTTTCTGAACTGGAAGGAACTGCCTTGGTACTGGTACGGTTTCGACCAGTTCTGGTTCGCGATGCTGATGGTTGTTCTGGTTCCGACCTTGCTAGCCTTTGTGTTTGGCTGGTTGGCTTTTCGCTCGCGGGTTACTGGGGTCTACCTGGCAATCATCACCCAGGCCCTGACCTACGCCTTGATGCTGGCGTTTTTCCTCAATGAAATGGGTTTCGGTGGGAACAACGGCTTGACCGACTTCAAGGATATACTGGGCTTCAATATCCAGTCGGATGCCACCCGGGTGGTGATTTTCGTGCTCTCGTGTGTAGCTTTGGCCGCAGCCTACCTGGCCTGTCGTTACATCGTCGAATCGAAGCTCGGACGGGTGGTGCTTGCGATACGCGACGCCGAAGACAGGACCCGTTTCATCGGTTACCGAGTTGAACGGTTCAAACTCTGGATCTTTGTGTTTTCAGCGGCTCTTGCGGCGATTGCCGGTGCTCTTTATGTGCCCCAGGTCGGGATCATCAATCCCGGTGAATTTGCACCACTGAACTCGATTGAAGTAGTGATCTGGGTCGCGGTGGGAGGACGGGGAACCCTGTATGGCGCGATCGCGGGCGCATTCCTGGTCAATTATTCCAAAACCCTGTTGACGGGTTCGTTGCCCGAGGTCTGGCTGTTTGTACTGGGTAGCATGTTCGTCCTGTCGACCGTGTTTCTGCCCAAGGGACTTGTCGGATTATTCAGCAAAGACGGGAAAGAAGACGAATGAACAAGTTACTGGGAAGCCGGATCGACCAGATACCGGATTCCGTTGAAGCCGGGGTGGATACGCGGCACGGCCAAGTGCTGTACCTTGAGAACATCAACGTCAGTTTCGATGGTTTCCAGGCCCTGAAAGATCTGAACCTGTACATTGATGAAGGCGAACTACGATGCATCATTGGGCCGAATGGTGCCGGTAAAACCACGATGATGGATGTCATTACCGGGAAGACACGTCCGGACACCGGAACGGTGTTCTTCGGTCAGCTCGTTGATCTTCTCAAAATGGATGAACCTTCGATCGCTCAGGCCGGCATTTGCCGAAAATTCCAGAAACCCACGGTCTTCGAACACCAGACGGTCTTTAACAATCTGGAATTGGCCATGCGTACCAACAAGAATGTTTGGAGCACTCTGTTTGCCAGCTTGTCCGGTGAGCAACTGGACCTGATCGATGAGATCCTTGAGACCATCGGTCTGGTCGGGCAGCGCAATTTCCTCGCAGGCTCCCTTTCCCACGGGCAGAAGCAATGGCTGGAAATTGGGATGTTGTTGATGCAGCAACCCAAATTACTACTGGTCGATGAACCAGTCGCCGGAATGACTCACCAGGAAACCGAACGCACGGCTGAACTTCTACTGGCTCTGGAAGGCAAACATTCGGTGGTGGTGGTAGAACATGACATGGAATTCGTGCGGTCGATTTCTCGTAAAGTGACGGTTCTACACGAAGGGTCCGTGTTGGTGGAAGGGGAGATGGATCAGGTACAGAACGATCGGCGGGTTGCGGAAGTTTATCTCGGAACGTTATGCTAAACATCAGCGGCCTGAACCAGTCTTACGGCGAAAGCCATACCCTCTGGGATGTCGATCTGGACGTTCCAAAAGGCTCGTGCATGTGCCTCATGGGACGAAACGGGGTTGGGAAAACAACGCTTCTGAAATGCGTCATGGGCCTGTTGCGCAGCCAGTCGGGTGAAATCCGCTTCAACGAACAGAACCTGACCGTCAAGGCCGCGGAGGACAGGGCCCCACTCGGCATCGGCTACGTACCCCAGGGACGTCAGATTTTTCCATTGCTGACGGTTGAAGAAAATCTTAAAGTCGGGTTGTCGGCGACAGGAAAAGGCCAGCAAGAGATTCCCGAGCACGTCTTTGATCTATTCCCGGTGTTGAAAGACATGCTCAGTCGTCGGGGTGGTGACTTGTCAGGTGGGCAGCAGCAACAACTGGCCATCGGCAGGGCCCTGGTGCTGGAACCAACGATCCTGATCATGGACGAACCCACGGAAGGTATCCAGCCGAACATCGTCCAGCAGATCGGGGATATCATTATGAGCCTGAATCAGGAATACGGTTTAACGGTCCTGCTGGTTGAGCAGAAATTGCCGTTTGCCCGCCGTGTTGCGAACCGGTTTTGTATTATGGACAAAGGCAAGGTCGTCGCCGGCGGAATGATCGAACAACTGGATCAAGACATGATCCAACGGTATTTGACCGTCTAACTGCAAACTTGTGTTGGGAGATGTCTATGTGTTCTGGAAAATGGGAAAGATTCTTGGGGTCGGTGATGCTCTTTACACCGCTATCGGCATTAGCGCATACCGGACAGGACACGCATTTCTCGTTTCATTCCGGATTCATTCACCCGGTCGGCGGAGCTGATCACCTGCTGGTACTGCTCGGCGTCGGGTTCTGGGCTGCAGTACACGGAAAAGTCTTATCGCGGGTGATTCCCGGGTTGTTCCTGGCAGCCATGGGTCTTTCGGCCTTATTTCCTTTTGTCGGGATCGGCGGAATGACCGAGATAGTGATCGCGCTGTCGGTCACCGCAACCGGCCTGCTTCTCTGGTTCAAGGGGCGCTATCCAGTGGTTCCAGGCACCTTTCTCGTCCTGGTGTTCGGTTTTTTTCACGGCCAGGCGCACGTCGCCGAAATACCTGCCGGGATGGCATCTGGAGCTTACGCGGCAGGATTCCTGACCGTCAGTGCGGTACTGCTGGCGATCGGGGTCTGTCTTGGTCGTTCCGACCGATCTGCCTTCGGGAAGGTTCTTTCCGTGCTGTGCACCGGTGCAGGAATGATCTGGCTGGCCGCGGCCTGACGGCAATCAACGGAGAAAGTACCACGGTATTGAGGAAGGGCTGGTTCAGACATGGGAGCAAGGGCCATGGCGGTGAATCCGGAAACCACAGAAGCAGTCTGTGAAGGCTGGAAGGCCCGGCTCAGGCTTGGTTTCCGCGGCTCGGAAGGCGGGACCATCCTGGCTAGGCGAGAGCACGCGGGGCCACTGCTGGTACAGAAACCGTTCTATCCTGAGGGGGCGACCTGCCACGTTTACCTGGTACACCCTCCCGGCGGAGTGGTGGGTGGCGATACCATAGATCTGGGTGTTCAGTGTGACTCAGGAAGCCAGGCCCTGCTGACGACGCCCGCGGCAGGAAAGTTTTATCGCAGCCGGGGACCGTGGGCGAAGCAGAAAAACCGCTTCGAAGTCATGGATGGAGCCATTCTCGAATGGCTGCCGCAGGAAACCATCCTGTTTGATGATTGCCGGGTCGAAAGCCGGACTCGCTTCGAACTGGCGGGAGAAGCTCGGATGATTGGCTGGGAAATGGTTGCCCTGGGTCGGCCCGCATGCAACGAAGGTTTCACCTTGGGCCGCGCCCGGATGGGTCTAGAAGTGTGGAAGGATGGCGCGCCATTGTTGCTGGAGCACATGAATCTGAACGCGGCGATGCTCGCATCGCCTTGTGGTTTGAATAACAATCCGCTTTCAGCGACCCTGGTTGCCTATCCGGCGACGTCTAGGGAACTGGATGCGGCGCGGGACCTCGCCGGGGAGCGCAGCGATTTTGGCGCAACCCTGATCGACCGGCTGCTGATTTGCCGAACACTCGGACAGCAGGCGGAACCGGTGCGTAATCTTCTGGTCTCGATCTGGCGGGCGATCAGACCCGGGATGGCCGGAAAGCCGGCATGCGAACCAAGGGTATGGGCAACCTAGTTCGGAAAGGAACGGGCGGGTTATCATTCAATTTTAACGTCGAGGGTTTGTTATGGACCTTTCACCGAGAGAAAAAGACAAGTTACTGCTTTTCACCGCGGCCCTGGTCGCCGAGCGCCGTAAGGATCGGGGGCTTAAGCTGAACTATCCGGAGGCAATGGCCTACATCAGCGCAGCGATCGTGGAGGGAGCCCGCGACGGGCGGACTGTGGCCGATCTCATGAATCATGGCCGAACCCTGTTGAGCCGCGAGGACGTAATGGATGGCATCGCGGAAATGATCAACGAGGTTCAGGTCGAGGCGACATTCCCGGACGGCACCAAACTGGTGACCGTTCATAATCCCATCATCTAGCGGGGTACGATCATGAATCCAGGAGAACTGATTCCCGTTGCCGGAACGCTGGAAATCAACCAGGGTCGCGATACCCTCGAACTGACGGTCGCCAACTCCGGAGATAGGCCGATCCAGGTCGGGTCACATTATCACTTTTATGAAACCAATCCGGCCCTGATCTTCGAACGGGCCCAGACTCGGGGCTACAGGCTGGATGTCCCTGCGGGCACAGCGATCCGTTTCGAGCCCGGGCAGGAACGCACCATTACCTTGGTCGCCTACGCCGGAAGTCGGGAAATCTATGGCTTCCGGCAGGACGTCATGGGAAAACTGGAGGAACCGTCATGAGCCAGATCGATCGTCGGGCATATGCCGAAATGTACGGCCCAACTACGGGCGACCGGGTTCGCCTGGCCGATACCGAACTATTCATTGAGGTCGAGGAAGACAGGACGGTCTACGGCGACGAAGTTAAATTTGGTGGCGGCAAGGTCATCCGCGACGGCATGGGTCAGAGCCAGCGCAGATCGGCCGATGCAGTCGATACCGTGATCACCAACGCCTTGATCCTCGACCATTGGGGGATCGTAAAGGCGGATATCGGGATCAAGGATGGCCGCATTCACGGAATTGGCAAGGCCGGGAATCCAGACACCCAGGCCGGAGTCGATATCGTTATCGGGCCGGGTACCGAAGCGATTGCCTGTGAAGGACAGATACTGACTGCCGGCGGGATCGATGCACACATTCATTTCATTTGCCCGCAGCAGGTGGAAGAGGCCTTGATGTCCGGTGTCACTACGATGCTCGGAGGCGGGACCGGACCGGCGACCGGCACCAACGCGACCACCTGCACCCCGGGCCCCTGGAACATTCACCGGATGCTTCAGGCTGCCGAAGGCCTACCGATGAACCTGGGCTTCATGGGCAAGGGAAATGCCAGCGCGTCGATTCCATTGGAAGAGCAACTCAGGGCCGGAGCGATGGGCCTGAAACTGCACGAAGACTGGGGAACCACGCCGTCGGCAATTGACACTTGCCTGGATGTCGCCGAACGTTACGACGTACAGGTCGCTATTCATACCGACACGCTGAATGAATCCGGTTTCGTCGAGGATACGCTGGCGGCAATCGGCGGTCGAACGATCCATACCTACCATACCGAGGGTGCAGGCGGTGGACACGCGCCGGATATTATAAAGGCCTGCGGTGAATCCAATATCCTGCCTTCTTCAACCAACCCGACGCGGCCGTACACGGCGAACACCGTTGACGAGCACCTCGACATGCTGATGGTCTGCCATCACCTTGATTCGAGCATTCCGGAGGACGTTGCCTTCGCCGAAAGCAGAATCCGCAAGGAAACCATAGCCGCGGAAGACATCCTTCATGATCTCGGAGCCTTTTCCATGATTGCCTCGGATTCCCAGGCCATGGGCCGGGTTGGAGAGGTGATCTGCCGGACCTGGCAAACGGCGCATAAGATGAAAGTGCAGCGCGGCAGCCTGCCCGAGGACAGCCCCGGGAGTGACAATTTTCGGGTCAAACGCTACGTGGCCAAGTACACCATCAACCCGGCCATCAGTCACGGCATCAGCGACCATGTGGGTTCGGTCGAGGTTGGGAAGTTAGCCGATCTGGTGCTTTGGAAACCCGCCTTTTTCGGCGCCAAACCCAGCCTGATCATCAAGGCTGGCTTCATTATGGCGGCGCCGATGGGCGATCCAAACGCGTCAATTCCAACCCCTCAACCGACCCATTACCGGCCGATGTTTGCGGCGTTTGGACTGGCACAGGCGGCCAGTTGCATGACCTTCGTTTCTGCAGCAGCAATGGATGAAAGGATCGGGGACCATCTCGGCTTGGCGAGCATGGTGACACCGGTTTCGGGGACTCGAAGCGTCCGCAAAAAGGACCTGATCCATAACAGTTACCAACCCAGGATTGAGGTGGATTCCCAAACCTTCGAGGTACGGGCGGACGGTGAATTACTGACCTGCGAGCCGGCAATTGAATTGCCCTTGGCTCAACGTTATTTCCTGTTCTAGACTAGAGGTCATGCTGACCTTTGTCGAGCGGGTCGAAGAAAAGGTAAAGGTAACCGACTCGGTGACCCTCGTCTTTGAATACCGGCAGAAAAGCCGACAACGGGTGTTACTCGACAGTGGAATCGAGGCCGGACTGCTTTTGCCGCGTGGAACCGTGCTTCGTGGCGGGGATATTCTGGGATCCGAAGGCGGTGCGATGATCCGGGTGATCTCGGCTCCGGAACCGGTTTCGATCGCCACCACCTCGGGTTCGATTTTAATGATGCGCGCCTGTTATCATTTGGGAAACCGCCATGTACATCTACAGGTCAAGGAAGATTCGATTCTCTACCAGCAGGATTACGTACTCGACGGCATGATGAACGAGATGGGCCTGACAGTTGTCCATGACAACCTGGCTTTCGAACCTGAGGCTGGGGCCTACGGTGAACACGGTCACGGACATTCACATGAACACTGACCACATTGGGATGCTGGTCAGGTTGTTCCAGCTGACCAGCCCATCACTTCCGGTTGGTGCGTACAGCTACTCCCAGGGACTGGAATGGGCAGTTGAAAGTAACCTGGTCAACGATGAAGAAAGTGCTCGGCAATGGTTGGCAGAAACGGTCGAACAAGTGATGGGCAGGCTCGATGCACCCATCCTTTCCCGCATGTACGATTGCTGGCTTGCGGAGGACACCGACGGCTTGGATGAATGGAACCTTTTCCTTCTTGCCAGTCGAGAAACAAGAGAGCTCCGGGACGAGGATATCCAGATGGCCAAAGCCCTTCGAAAAGTACTCGAAGGGCTTGAAATCCAATGCTCGGGGGGAGGGCAAGGAGAAGCATCCTTTGCCTTGCTGTTCAGCTTGGCGTGCGTGACCTGGCAGATCCCGAAGAAGGAGATGATCAGCGGTTACCTGTGGGCGTGGCTGGAAAACCAGATGCTGGCCGCACTGAAACTGGTGCCCCTGGGGCAGATGGCCGGCCAGCGAATCCTGATGGAGGTAGGCGGGAAACTTCCCGGCTTGATCGAAGAGGCGCTAGAGGTTCGTGACCAGGCTATCGGAGCATCGCTGCCGATGCTGGCTATCGCGAGCAGTCGGCACGAAACGCAATATTCACGATTATTCCGTTCATAAAATGATGACACAGATTAACGATGTACTGCGGGTTGGCGTTGGGGGACCGGTGGGTTCAGGCAAGACCGCGCTGCTGGATCGGCTATGCAAGCGGCTTCGCGATCGGTACCAGGTGGCGGTGGTCACAAATGACATTTATACCCAGGAAGATGCCCAATTCCTGTGTCGAAGTCAGGCGCTGGATGAGGACCGCATCATCGGTGTGGAAACCGGGGGATGCCCGCATACCGCGATTCGCGAAGACGCATCCATGAACCTGGCCGCGGTGGAGAAGCTAAGCCGGCGCTTTGGCAACCTAGACCTGATTCTGGTCGAAAGCGGTGGTGACAACCTGAGCGCTTCGTTCAGTCCAGAACTGGCCGACCTAACCATCTATGTGATTGATGTTGCGGCAGGCGACAAAATCCCGCGCAAGGGCGGGCCCGGCATTACCCGTTCGGATCTACTGGTCATCAATAAAACGGACTTGGCGCCGCATGTCGGCGCTTCCCTGGAGGTCATGGAGAGAGACGCTCTGAAAATGCGCGGCGATCGGCCTTTTGTGTTCACCAACATGAAGTCGGGCGAAGGGGTGGCGGAAGTTTGCGATTTCGTCGTCGACCGAGGGATGCTCGCTTAAGTCTGGGTGTTGTATCGGCGATTCCGGGGAATAGATTAAAAGCCGGGCCAAAAGAAATGTATGGGATTTAGCCGGGGGCTGGCCTGGCTTGTTGGCCCCTCCCAAGCTTGCCTGATTTACACCAGGGTTTCGAAAGGCTGAACCGTAACCTCTTCCCCCCGTTCCACGATTGATTCATCATGGTCCAGGATGACGAAAGCGTTGGCGAGGCTCATCGAACGCAGAATGCCCGATCCCTGGCGGCCGGTGGACGCCACCAACCACGAACCGTTTTCGTCGCGAGACAGGATTGCCCTCTGGTATTCGGTTCGTCCTGGTTTCTTGCGAAACCGGTTTAGCGTCTGTGCCCGCAGTGTCAGGACTTTCGGCATCGGTTCAATACCGGCGAGTTTCTTCAGCGCAGGCAGCACGAACTGGTAATAGGTGACCATCACCGCCACAGGATTACCGGGGAGCCCGAAGAAAAAGCCGGATGAGAGCCTCGCGAAGGTCAATGGTCGGCCCGGCTTGATGGCAACCTTGGAAAACACGACCTGGCCGAGGGCTTCGATACACTCCCTAGTGTGGTCTGCATCGCCGACCGATACACCGCCGGTGCTAATGATGATGTCGTTGTTCCGCTCAGCGTTGGCGAAGGTCTGGTTCAGGATTACCTGGTCGTCGGGGATGATCCCGTAGTCGCTGATTTCAACCGGTAATTTTTGCAGGGCAGCCTGCAGAATGTGGCGATTGCTGTCGTAAAGAGTTCCTTCTTCCAACGGCGTGCCAATGCTGCGAATCTCCGTCCCGGTTGACAACAGGCCGACCCGAATCGGACGTTTCGCCCGGACCTCACCCCGACCGAGGGAGGCGATCAGGCCAATATCGGCCGGCGTACACAGACGTCCCGGGTCGAGAATGGTTTCTCCCTGGCGGATGTCCTCACCGGCCGGTCGCACGTTGTCGCCGCTCCGATGGGTCCCTTGTATGCGGATGACCCGATCACCGATTTCAACGTGTTCCTGCATCAAGACCGTGTCGGCACCTCGGGATAAAACGGCTCCGGTCATGATGCGTACGCATTCTGACGGTCCGACCGTACCGGGAAATGGCTCACCGGCGAGCGCCGTTCCGATGATGCGGAATTCGATACCGGGTCCTGCGCTGTCCAGGTCGCGGCCGCGGACCGCGTAGCCATCCACTGCTGAATTGGTGTGCGCCGGCACATTGAAATCCGACCGAATGCTCTGGGCAAGAACTCGCCCCCCGGCATGCTGCAGAGGGATCTGCTCGGTGCCGCTAACCGGCTCGACTCGCTCGAGAATTAGATTGAGCGCGTCGTGGGCGCGGAGACTGCCGTACTCGTTGATGTCGGTACAGCTGGGTGCAGGTTTGAATGTGTTCATCACTGCAAAGGGTAGGGCAGAGTAACGCCGGTTTCAAGCGCATTGTCCCGACAGGCAGGGTCGCTACAATGAAGAATTGGCTGCTGTGGAAGTCGAAAACCAGGGTTGTGCCAGCAGTTTTTGACATCCTGACGTGGCGCAGGCGTGTGGTCCCCGAATGCTCATGGACAGCAGCACTTGGATTCGGTTTAGGGGATGATGGCCGTTGCGCTGTCCGAGCCGCCGTGGTTGTCGATCCAGGATACGGTTACCAAGTCTCCTGGTTTCCCTTCCTGAAAGCGAAATGCAAAGTAGGGATCGGCCGCGATTCCTGGGCCTAGATTGCACAATGCCACGGTACGTTCCTTGTGGACAATGATCAGCTGGCGAATGTGATGCGCCGGGATCTGATTACCGCTCTGTTTGTCGGTTCTCTGGCCGGTTTCCATTGGATGACTGATGAGCATTCGTACCAGGGTAGCATTGCCGAAGCGCTTCAGGCGGATTTTGATACTGGACATGGATTGTTCGACTGGATCAGGGGCCGCAACTGCCAACTGTTACTTTGACGTATTGCCGGATCGAAAGGATCTGGTCGTCGGTATTGGCCAGTACGGTTACATGACTTGAACGGGCGAGTTTGAGGCGTGCCTGGAGGTAGATTTCGGCGCCGTTTTCGAGTCTGAAAAGCCCGACTAGAGGCACTGGATTTTTTTCTGCAACGATGGCGATAGATCGGATTCCTTCTAGATTACTGGAGATCGTGACCGGGACATTCGCTCCGTTCTCGGCAGTCCTCGGAATATTGAATTCGATCTCCTTGCTGGGAATGATTTTTAATTCGCCGGCTAATATTCTTGCGGCCTGGTCACCCGTCTTTGCTGCAAAGGCGTCCTCCAAGATCGAAGCTCGTAGCATGTCGGAGGTCACCAGTCCTGCCGCCCAAGCCGCTGTCAGGAGGCCGAGCGAGGTCCCTCTTTCGAGGAAGGTTCTTCTGCTTAAACTCATGGGTAAAAGCTGTTTTTCCGTCAGTCCGAAATCTAGTGCCAGGCATCAAATGATTTTAAAGGTGATGGCTTTTACGGCGATCGTTCGAGGGTTCAAACAGTTGCCGATAGCTATCAGCCGCCTTCCGTGGGTCGTCCTGCCCGAAAATTCCTTTGATGACCGCCAGCAGGTTTGCCCCGGCCTCGAGCAACTGCCTGCCGTTGTCCGGTGTGATTCCACCGATCGCAACCACCGGAACCCGAAGCGAAACACGTCTCAGGATATTCCGGTCGACCGGTGTGGCTCCAGGTTTCGTGGAGGACGGGAAAAAAGCCCCGAAAGCCACGTAATTCGCGCCATCGCGCTCCGCCTGGAGGGCTCTTTCTACCAAATCATAACATGAGATTCCGATGATCGCTCTGGCTCCTAGCCGTTGGCGTGCCTGGGCGACATCGCCGTCATGCCGGCCAAGGTGGACACCGTCGGCATTGACCCGCAGCGCCAGATCAATATCGTCGTTGACAATGAAAGGAACCCCGTGCAATCGGCAAAGCTTGAGGAGGTCCCTGATCAGGGCGATATCCGGCTCCCCGGTCTTTTCCCTGAACTGCAATACCCTGGCGCCACCATTAAGGCATTGGCCAACCGCGCCAATCAGTTTGCTGCCGTTCCAGCGGCTGGAATCGGTAATTGCGTACAATCCTGAATCTGGAAAGGGCGTAATCATAGATCAGAAAGACCGTGGAAGCGGTTTGGGATGCTCTGGCCTTTCCCAAAACGGATTCCGGCCTCGAGGGCCTTCCAGGTGAAGTCCTGGGCATTGCTTACCGCTTCCAGGGGAGACTGGCTGTGAGCCAGTAAGGCAGCTACCGCCGATGCCAGTGTGCAACCAGAACCATGGTGGCTGCCGGCCAATCGCTTCCATGAAAATCGTAGGGGAGCTTCTGAAGACCGGTAAAGTACGTTGTTAACCTCAGGGCTTTGTTCATGGGCTCCGGTAACCAGAACATGATCACAGCCAAGGTTATTCAGGTCCCGACCGCATTCATCGAGGTTCTCCGTGGTTTCGACCAGTCGCCTTGCTTCGTGGCTGTTGGGTGTAATCACGGTGGACAGGGGAATCAGCTGGGTGATCAGTGAATCAATCAATTCTTGGGTTGAGAAATCAAAACCCCCGCCTGCCGCCAGAACGGGGTCAAGAACAACAGAAACGTCGGTAGTCCTGATGACCGATGCAATAGCATTCGCCGTATCGGGGGATCCGATCAGGCCAATTTTGACGCAGCGGATCGGCAGATCATCGAACAGGAGGCGCAGCTGCTGCTCCACCTGTTCCGCCGGCTGCGGAATAATTTT
>JANXGZ010000233.1 GCA_024958995.1 Methylococcales bacterium
CGGCAAGAAATAGATCTGGAACTGGCCCCCCGCCCGCTTAATTGCCTGATCGTTCAATACGGACAGGCGCGTTTCAACCAAACAATCCCGTTATCCAGATCTTGAAGCGATCCGGAGAGGGTCCGGAAACTTTACATCTGTCGCATTTTAAAGACCGGGGCGACGACAAAATCCAGCTTGGAATAGGCTGCGTGCAACGCAGCAGTCACTTCATAGGGAGAGTCACCCCGCGCAAAAATGTAGCCAGGATACTGATTCCCTTCAGGTAACGGGATCAACTCATGTCCTTCACGAAGAACGATTTCAATCGTTTCAATGTTTGGCGTGTTGCGGGCATTGGCCAGACCTTCTACCCGCCGGAGAATCCCGCCTTTCTTGACTGGAATCATCATCACCCCGCGCGCATCGCTGGATGATTGGACCTTAACCGATTGTCCCATCGCCAAGGCGATGGTCAGCTGTTCCAGATTGCAATCGCTGCCGTTGTCCAATACACGAGCACAGTCGCCGCCAATGGTTCGCGAGGCAACTTCCAGTATCCATGCATCCTTTTCGTTGACTCGCAGTTCCGCATGGACCGCACCGGTTGTTAACCCGTAACAATCACATGCTTGTGCGACGCGTCGTTGTATTCTAGCCTGCGTTTCATGGTCCAGTATTGACGGTGTTACGTAGATGGTTTCCTCGAAATACGGACCGATTAAAGGGTCTGGCTTGTCGAAAAGAGCCAGTGTCGTTAGCCGGCCGTTATCGAGGAACCCTTCAAAGGCGACTTCAACACCATCGATGTATTCTTCCACCAGTGCATGATTTTTTTCAAAATCATCGTTTGATGCAGCAATAATGCCCTTTATCCGTAGACAGGCAGCGCTCAATTCAATTTTGTTGTTGGCACGAATCACCCCGCGGCTTGCCGACATGTTCAGCGGTTTAATCACACATGGCCACGGAAACCCACGGAGCTGTTGATCCAGCGGCTGTCGGAGATCGATCAAGACATGAACAGGCACTGGACATCCAGCACGGGACAAGTGTGCGCGAGCCAGATCTTTGCGGCACGATATCCGTGCGGCGGCAGGAGGGTTATGCGGAAGACCGAGCTCATGCGCGGCGCACGCAGCCAATTCAACGGTGCTGTCATCGGTCCCGAGTACAGCGGAAAAGGGCGTTTTTTGAGCTTCCCGGCGAATCGATGTCAGCGATTGCTCAATATCGTTTAAATCGATGTGTAGCCCGTCATGGACCTCAGAAATCAACGAATGCTCACCGCGAGAAGCAATCAGCACATCGAGGCCCATTTGCTTCGCGGCTTTTAGATACGGAGCGATCCGATAGCTATCAGGCTGAGCAATAAGGAGGAGACGATGGTTAACCGCAGCCGCCGCCACCGCCACCAGCAGCTCCACAGGCACCACAGGTCCCAGTCCCACCGCTGTTTGAAAACGCGTTCTTAAAAACAAAACTCTCGTTAACGCCCTGCATCTGGTAATCGATTTCGACACCATCCATAAAACCCAGAGCAACCGCATCCACATAAATATTCATGCCGTCCGCTTGTAGAACGCAATCGTATTGACTGGTCTCCTCGACAAGGGTCATGCCGTATTCCATTCCTCCGCAACCACCACCTTGTACAAAAACACGGACACCCACAATATCTTCCTCACTTTCAGTAATCGTAATGAGTTGTTGAATGGCCTCTGGAGATACCTTGATTTCATTAGTTAATGTCTGGCTAAACTGTGTGGTGGACATAACGACCCTCTTCGTTGGATTGATCTATGATGTCGAGATTTTAACATGAAGATCGAAACGTCACGTTAAAAAGAAGTCGGCAAATGAATGGGTAGCCCTCCCCGAAAACAATACCGGCCATTGTTTTCGACTCTCCACTAGAAGATCATCGCCATTCTTGACGGCAGTGGAAACAGGCGAATCCGCCAAAGGTGTGTATCACGAGCCAAGTATCTCGTGCCCCACCGACCTAACCATGAAAATCCAGGTGCTACATCAGGGAAGCAAACGGCATGAAGCGGTGTAAACACCTGGAGCAAACGAGCCACTGCCTTCAACAACTGTTCGAAGATCTCAATCTTCGAGAATCTAACCTTGATGGAGATCAGCAAGATGGGCGCTTTAGATCGCCAGAGATTAATATTGTACACTGGAGACGAGGCGATGCTGATGATTCCTTGACATGAGTTTCTTGAGCCAATGAATGAACTGTTCCAGCGATTTTCCAAGGATCCACGGATTACATTTCAACTGGTCGTCGCGACCTTTTTCATTAACCTGCTCGCCCTGGCAACGTCTCTATTCGTTATCCAGGTCCTCAATCGTTATATCTCCCATGGGGTGAATGCAACATTAACCACCCTCGCCACAGGAACGCTGATTGCCATTGGCTTTGAAATGGCGTTTCGCTCCATACGACGTCAACTGATCGAAATTCAGAACGCTGAACAGAATACCCTTTTGTCGGAAAGAGCCTTTGACGTTCTGTTGCGGACACGGATGCCGGTTCTGGATCGTGTTTCGGTCGGCAAGAGAACTGAAATCCTGAGGGGGCTTGATTCCTTGCGGGCCATCACCATGCCTCAGACCGTGGCAGCCGTTCTTGATCTGCCGTTTGCCTTCTTGTTTGTCCTGGTTTTGTGGTGGTTGAGTCCCTACCTGGCGTTGGTCTCGGTAATTGTGATCGCGTTATCCGTGGTGTTGGCATGGCAAGTCCAGTTGGGGGCCAGGAAAGACGTAAGCCAACTTCAGGAGGCTGCATCTGCACGGGCTGGATTGTTGAATTCGGCAGCCACGGCGGGTGAAACCATTCGCGAATTTAATGGCTCTGGTTTCCTTTCGACGGGCTGGAGAAAGACCGACACAGCCGTCTCCTTGTTGCGTGTTCGAATGGCCAACGCACGGGATTTCCTGCAAGCCAAGATTGGTTTTGTCACCAGCCTACAAACGATCGGAATTATCTCCGTCGGTGCACTGCAAGTGGTCAATGGCGATCTCAGTGTCGGTGCAATGATCGGTGCCAATATCCTCGCGGGACGTGCATTGATGCCGGTTTCACGGTTAGTGCAAATGGGGGACGCCTTTACTTCCGGACAACAGTCGGGGGATCGGTTGCGAGAATTCTTGACCTTGCCTCTGGAGCGAATTGAAGGAACGGCGTTGCGTGAATATGATGGTGCGGCTCAATTCAAAGACCTGGCATTCATGTATCCCGGCGCTTCGGTACTGCTGTTCGAGTCGTTGGAGTTGCGGCTGAAGCCCGGTCAGACAGCACTGGTTGTTGGTCCAAATGGTTCTGGAAAAACCACCCTGGCTCGATTATTGACGGGTATTCTTGAGCCTTCACGAGGGCAAATCATGGTCGGCGGCCTGGACCTTCAACAAATCGCACTTCCCTGGTGGAGACAGCAAGTCAGTTACCTGCCTCAAGAGCCACTCCTGGTGACAGGGACGTTAAAAGACAATATCTCGCTGGCAAATCCAAACATTGACAATGCCTGGCTCAACGAAATTATCCGCATGGCGGGGTTAAGACCTTTTCTTGAAAATAGCAAGGAAGGACTGGAGATGATCATCCACGAGGGGGGCCGACACCTTGCGTTGGGGATTCGCCGCCGCATCGGTTTGGCACGTGCACTGGCCACCAATGGAAAGCTGTTTATCGCCGATGAGCCGACAGAAGGGTTGGATCTCGAAGGAAGGCAAGCGGTTTATCAAGTCTTTCAAGCCCTTAAAGCCCAGAAAAAAACGATTTTCGTCATCTCACATGATGAATCTTTTCGCAGTATCGCGGATTATCGAATTGACCTGAGTGTGAAGCCGGTGCCCAATGTACAAGCTCGAAGACCGGCCGAATCGGCCGTCACCCATTCTGTTTCCGTAGGCAACAAGGGTTAAATACAGTGGTTGACGCGTCAAAGTTGCACTCAACAGATCCAACCAGATTGGTGACGCGTTTGCATCTGCTGCTGGTTGGCCTGGTCGTTGCGGCGTGGGTCTGGATGTCCATTGCCGAGCTGGATGTGGTGAGTGTTGCGGAGGGCGAAGTGATTCCCAGTAGTAATGTGAAATACATTCAACACCTGGAGGGGGGGATCGTCCGAGCCATACTGGTCAAGGAAGGTGAACAGGTTGAAAAAGGGCAACACCTGTTTGAACTGGAAGCCACCGCAACCCGGGCTGACTTCGAGGAGAAAAAGCAGGAAATACTCATGATCAAGGCCCGAATCGCATCACTCCGGCCGGCTGTGGACATGATCGCCGAACAAGTGAAAATCAGCAACGGGTTAATGGAAGAAGAACTCACCAATCGATACAACCATTTGACTCTTTTGCGGGAAGAAAAGGGCCTCAAAGGCCAGCTGAAAGAAGACCTGGCCGCTCTGAAAGGGGCAGAGGCCGCCATCAGCAAACTGCAAGACAGCCTGGACAGAACGACCCTATCCTCTCCGGTCAAAGGGATCATCAAGAAGTTGAATGTTTACACCATTGGTGGCGTTGTCAAAGCCGGGGATGTGCTGGCCGAAGTCGTGCCGGGTGACGATGTGCTGTTGGTTGAAGCCCGATTGCTTCCACAGGATGTCGGCTATATCGAGACCGGGCAGGTTGCACAAGTACGGTTGCAGTCCAGCGATTCCATGCGGCTCGGCAAAATAATGGGAGAAGTGATTTTTATCAGTCCGGATACACTGGTTCCGAAAGAAGGCGACCCGTATTACCGTGTTCGAGTCCAGACCGACCGCAGTTATTTCGAGAACGATGGGGAACGGTATCATTTACTGCCTGGGATGCAACTGACCACCAGCATCATTACCGGGAAACGAACCGTACTGGATTACTTGATATCGCCTTTTATCGAGTCGGTGGATACGTCATTGCGCGAACGGTAATCGCTAAAATCGCCCAATCCGAACGAGTCTCTGAGTGAATGGATCATCACCACCGTGTCGGAGGTACGGCCAGAAAGAAACCGAAGAAGCATGCGAACACGTTCAAGCTGGTGCGGTGCCGCAGTTTACTGAAAAGACCCGCACGAACTAAGGCAACCTGATCGGTGTAGATGCCGGTCCGCTGGGTAAAAAGAGCTACAACCGGATGAAAGCGATGCATTCCACGACACACGGAGGGCGGAGCAGGAACAACTGAGGCATTTTCGCGTAGAGAATCACCGTTAGAAAGATAGGGTCAGGGAACTTAAATAAAGGCGACTGCCTTCGCCAAGGCGACCCTGGCCCCTCATCCCATTCAAAGCGGATCTTTTCTTCTAGACGTCAACGCAAGGCAGAACACAGCGGGTATCGCACTCCACAACTGGTGCTCGTAAAGGGGCACAATCTAACCCCTAGTCAAAATCCAGTTGTCGATCCATCACAGGCTGGATCAACCAACCAACCTCGGCGCAAATCCAACGAGAAACAACAGGGTTGACCGCCCCTTCCTTGTCGGAGACAACTTCGGCATGCCTACAGCCTCCGGACACCCGCCATCAATGCCGCATCAGTCCCCGGTAACCGATAAAAATCTACCGGCCGAACGCCCAAGGCAACG